>CAYPEU010000112.1:0-1622 GCA_964409855.1 uncultured Desulfocapsa sp. | reverse complement strand
TCTCTCTCTCTCTCTCTTACAGAGATCAACTCGGAATGTTGAGTAAGGACTCAACAGCTAACCCACTCATCCTTCCGGCTTAGGCCTGGCGCTGAAGAAGCTTCAGCATAAGAGCTTCCCCATTGGGCAGGGTCCCTCCTTCCTCCAGACCGGCTTTGTCGCCGGTTTTCTCGGAAAAAGTGAGTCCGCAGCCTTTGTCTTCCTCTCGGGAGTCGTAAAGTATGGCAGGGACGGGAGTGTCAATGTGAGTCCGCAGGGAAAGAGGGGTGTAGTGATCCATGGTGGCTACCATTCGGAACTCTTCACCTCTTTCCTGCAGGCCCTGAACAATGGGAGCAACGATTTTTTTGTCAAAGTCTTCAATGGCCTGCAGCTTGTCCTGCAGGAGGCCCTGGTGACCGGCCTCGTCTGGCCCTTCCACATGGACGAAGACAAAGTCTTGTGTCTTCAGACAGTCCAGGGCAGCGTCGGCCTTGCCCTTATAGTTGGTGTCAATGTAGCCTGTGGCCCCTGGCACATTGATGATATCCAGCCCTGCAGTGATCCCAAGTCCCTTGAGCAGATCCACGGCAGAAATCAGGCTTCCCCGAAGGCCGAAACGATCATGCAGGGACGGCATTGCCGGCAGTTTTCCCTCTCCCCAGAGCCAGATGCCATTGGCTGGATTTTTTCCCTCTGCGATCCTTTTTTGGTTCAGCGGGTGATTTTCCAGGACCGTGTTCACCTTGTCCAGGAGTTCTTTCCATTCAGGGTCTGACATGTAGCGCAGCCAGGGAGCGGTTACCTCTTTTTCAATGTAGTCATGGGGCGGCACCGTATCCAGGGCAGGATAGTCGCCTTTCACCATCAGGATGTGCCGGTAGCTGATTCCAGCCTTGAAATGAAAGCGGTCTGTGCTGCACTCTCTTTCAAGGGCATCGATAAGCTGGTGGGATTCGTCGCTGCTGATGTGGCCTGCTGAGTAGTCGATCATGCGGACCCTGTTTTCCTCTTCCCGGTCGAGGGTCACGAAGTTGCAGCGAAAGGCGGTTTCATCACCGGCAAGTGTTATTCCTATGGAAGCAGCCTCTAAAGGGGCACGGCCGGTATAATACTCTTCGGGTTTGTAGCCCAGAAGGGAGAGGTTGGCCACATCAGAGCCTGGCGGGTAGCCTTCGGGAATGGTGCGGGTGAGGAAGAGTTCTCCCCGCTGGCAGAGGCTGTCCAGGGTTGGGGTCTGGGCAGCTTCCAGCGGAGTGCAGTTTTCCAGTTCCGGCAGAGGAAGATCTCCCATGCCATCACCTACAAGGATGAGGTATTTCATCTCTTTTCCGGGATCTCTATTCGTCATCTGTCAGGATGCGGATTTTTACCGTGGCCCCGGTACACACTTCCAGGCCGTCGATCTCACTGATCGCCTTCTGTACTGCCTCTTCATTTGCCTCATGGGTGTGGATGACGATATTTACCGGTTCCTCCTCATGCTGACTTTTCTGGATCACGGATTTGATGGAGATGTTGTGCTTCCCAAAGATGCCGGAGATGGTGGACAGGACTCCAGGCTTGTCCAGGGCCTTGATGCGGAAATAGTAGGGGCAGGTCAGTTCTGCCATGGGGGTGATTTTCGGGGTACCGATATTCTC
>CAYPEU010000111.1:0-2634 GCA_964409855.1 uncultured Desulfocapsa sp. | reverse complement strand
CCCATGCGGCCCAGGTGCAGTCGCGCATCAAAAAGCTGGAAAAGATCGAACGCATTGAATTGCCCCCGGAGCAGAGGCTCATGCGCTTTGAATTTGCAGAGCCGCCCCGCAGCGGCGATGATGTAGTTGCCATGGAAGGGCTCGGCAAGACTTGGAAGCTTGAGGACGACAGCAAAAAAAAGGTGTTCAGCGGAGTTTCCGGAATGATCCGGCGTCAGGAAAAGATTGCAGTGGTCGGGGTGAACGGCGCGGGCAAATCCACCTTTCTTAAAGTCCTGGCTGGCAAGACCGAGCCCAGCAGCGGCAGCGTCACCCTGGGGGCCAACGTGGCAGTCGGCTATTTCAGCCAACACTCCATGGACATACTCGATGGAAACAGGACAGTCTTTGACACGGTGCAGGAGGCCATGCCCCATGCCCATATGGGCATGGTCCGTAACCTGTGCGCGGCCTTTCTCTTCCAGGGCGATGACGCTGACAAACGCATTTCACAGCTCTCGGGTGGCGAAAAAAGCCGTGTAGTTTTGGCCACCCTCCTGGCCCGCCCCTTCAACTTTCTAGTCCTGGATGAACCCACCAACCACCTGGACATGCAGTCTCGCGAGATTCTGCTGGAGGCACTGCAGAAATTTACCGGCACTCTCATCCTGGTGAGCCATGATCGCCACTTCCTCCATTCCCTGGTGGACCATGTCATGGAAATCGACCACGGCGAGATGCGCCTCTATGGCGGCGACTACAATTATTACCTGGAGAAATCGGCAGCCCTGGAGGCTTGATTGTTCGCTTGCCGATCCTGGCAACTGCACAGGCAAAATAATTGGGAATAGACCCCAATGCTTTCCTTGAAGTTCATTTCCCTCCAGGCCGGGCTACAGATCCTAAGCAGGCAGTCTTACACGAGCCTTGGATCAATATTATCAGTAGTGTCGCCACAATCAGGCGTGTAACAGGTAACATTGAGAAAATCGCATTTTTCTCCGCACATAGGACATTTTTCCGGGAGCCTCTCTGCGGTGAAAGTAAGATTGCACTTACCGCATTTCCAATGGGTTAGTTTGGCTCCCGTTTTTCCTTTAGCGGGTTCCACAGGCTTCCTCCCCACAACGGTCTTCCTTCCAAGTTCAGGAAACTCTATTTCAAGACTCTCTTCCCCGTTGCCCTTCTTGACTCTGACTAAAAGATCGAGCCAGCTGTTTTTCAGGCCCAGGGTGAGAGGGCTTTTCCCCTTATCCATTTCAAGATGAAGGATCTCACGTATTATGGTGGTGACAGCATTCAGGATCTCCGGTGATGGAGAGGGAAGTTCTATTTGCGGATCAGGGCCCTTTAGCATTACCTTTATGGTATTGTTCTGCTTACTTAAAACGAGTGCACTTGCCTTTTCCGTGATCGCCTCAAGAAGGACAAGGGCCAGGTACTTGAAACCGTCTTCCATTAAATCCGTACTTTTGGTTGACACCATGGCCTTTAATTGCCTGGAAAAATCGGTCTCCAGGTAACAGTCACACATCTCCTGAAGTTTAAGATGGGGGGGGCGGGATAAGGTGTTCATATGTTCCTCCTTGTTCAATTTTGAGAGAAGGGCTCACCACAGCTTCAGCCCGAGTGATTGGCCAATGAAGAACCGGTATCGCCTATAAGGTTCCTCAGTGCAGGCTCAAGTGTCGGAAAATCAAAAACAAATCCTGCACTCTTTAAAATTTCAGGGAAAACTCGCTGACCCATTAAAACAACCTCCGATGAACCGCCGATGACGAGCTTTAGAATGATTCCGGGAACCGGCAGTATGGCTGGCCGTTTGAGCACCGTTGACAGGATTCGGGTAAATTCCAGGTTTGTCACTGGTTCGGGCGAGCACATATTGATGACCCCGGCAACTGTGTTCTTTTCTGCGACAAAAAGAATTGCTTTGACAAGATCATGCATATGGATCCAGGAAAACCATTGCCTGCCATTGCCTAATTTCCCGCCAATACCAAGACGAAAAGGTGGAAGCATCTTGGCCAGCGCTCCTCCTCCCCTGCCAAGTACTGCCCCGAATCGAGGGATGATTACGCGTGCGCCCCTTTCAGATGCCACTTCAGCTTCCTGCTGCCACTTCTGAGCAACCTCAGCCAGAAACCCGTTTCCCGAAGGTGATTTTTCAGTGATAACGGTGCTGGCAGTGTCTCCATAGTATCCCATTGCATTGGCGTTGATCAGAGTCATCTGCTTTGGCCTGCTGGTGGGGATCGCCTCAACAGCCATGCGGGTTGCAAGGATGCGGCTTTCTAAAATTTCTTTTCGGACACTTTTTGTCCACCTGGTCATTATCGTACTGCCTACAAGGTTGATAATGACATCAGTCCGGCCAGCGATTTCCTGCCACTTCCCTGGTCTTAACGGATCGTCAACCACTGGGGTGACTTGAGACGGCAGGGATTCAACAAGGGCGGCACTCCGGGTCAGAGCAGTAACTTCATGTCCGGTCCTGATAATCTGTCTGATCAGAGGCCCACCAATGAAACCGGTACCACCCATAATGAAAAAATTCATTGCACCCTCCTGAGGGCTTCCTCAACTAGTGCCCGTCCAGAAATGGCCTTTTTCTCCTAACTCTTCGTTGCAGAAAAAAATTTCATCCTAGGAATA
>CAYPEU010000110.1:0-2947 GCA_964409855.1 uncultured Desulfocapsa sp. | reverse complement strand
TCTGGTTTGAAGATGAGTTGGTGGTCATAGCAGGCCCCACAGACCCCCTTGCCCACAAAAACACCTTTGATGTTGAGAGTGATTTTACCAACACCCGCTGGATTATGCGTGAGAAGGGTTCGGGGACGCTTGCTATCTTTGAGGAAAAGATGAAGGATTACCTTGATCAGATCAATGTGGTCATGGAAATGGGGCATCCGGAGGCCATCAAAAAGGCCGTGGAGTCGGGTGTGGGGATTGCCTGCCTCTCTTCACTCACTGTCTGTCGTGAGGTGGAGCATGGCTGGCTCAAGACCTTGACCATTGAAGGGGTGGATATGAACCGTAAACTCCAGGTTATTTCACGTAAGGATCTGGAGATGAATGATACCCTGGCCGAGTTTCTCGCCTTCTGCGATGTTATGTCGACCTGCTCCAAGTCCAGGGCCTGCCTCTCTTCCCCCTGGAAATTGCAGTCGTTGCTGGCCAAAAAATCCATTCAAAAGAAGTAGTAGGAGATCACCAGTACTCCGGATTCGCAGGTACAGGCCGTCACGTCACATATTTCCATACTGTTATGCAACACCCTGTACCTGCGAGTCCGGGGCACTGCCAGCCCCTTACTGCCCCGTTATGGAATTGCCCATAACCGGGGCTTTTTTGTGCCTGCGCTATATGTTATTCAAAAAAAGTTTACAGAATGATCAAGACGCGCTATCAAGGAATTTGAAGAATTAAGACCCTTAGTTAAATTTCTATACAAGGAATAATGTCATGTGGAAGACTATCCAGCCTGCCCCTCCTGATTCAATCTTAGGATTGACGGAAGAGTTTAAGAAAGATCAGAATCCCGAGAAGGTGAACCTGGGGGTGGGGGTCTACAAGGATGATGAAGGCAACACCCCGGTTCTTCGCTGTGTAAAGGCAGCTGAAAAAAAATTGCTGGAGACAGAGAAGAGCAAAAGTTATTTGCCCATTTCCGGCGATCCCGCCTATGCGGCAGCTGTGCAGCGTCTCATTCTCGGTGAAGGGAGCGAGGTGATCAGTTCTGCACGCGCGGTTACTGTTCATGCCCCTGGTGGTACCGGTGCCCTGCGGGTTGGCGCTGATCTCATCCATAAATTTACTCCCAAGGCCAAGGTGTGGGTCAGCTCTCCGACCTGGGCTAACCACAATGGAATTTTTGGTGCAGCGGGCTTTGAGATCGAGCGCTATAGCTATTACAATCCAGCGAGCAAAGGCTTGGATTTTGACGCCTTGTTCAGTGATCTTGGAAAGATTCCTGCCGGCGATGTTGTGGTTCTCCACACCTGCTGTCATAACCCCAGTGGGGTGGACCTGGACACTGACCAGTGGAAGGAGGTGGCAGCCCTTGCCGCTAGGAATGGTTGGATTCCCTTCCTCGACTTTGCCTATCAAGGGTTTGGAGACGGAGTAAATGAAGACCGCTTTGCCGTGGAGCAGTTTGCAGCCGCCGGCATTGATTGTTATGTGGCCAGTTCTTTTTCCAAGAACTTCGGACTCTACAATGAGCGGACCGGGGCCATGACCGTGATCACACCTTCAGCTGATGAAGCCACAACGGCCATGAGTCATCTCAAGACCGTGGTACGTACCAACTATTCCAATCCCCCGGCCCATGGAGGGTTGGTGGCATCCATGATCCTCAATAGTCCGGATTTGCATGCCATGTGGCTGGAAGAGCTGGCTGAGATGCGCAACCGCATTGTGAATATGCGTCGATCTCTGGTGGAGGGCTTGGGCAAGCAAGGGGTTGAAGGTGATTTCTCTTTTATTGAGAAGCAGCGGGGGATGTTTTCCTTCAGCGGCTGGTCTGATGAGGTGGTGAGTCAGCTCAGGCAGGAGAAGAGTATTTATATTGTGGGGGGCGGTCGGATCAATCTGGCTGGTCTGACAAGCTCCAATATAGAGCAGGTCTGTGCAGCCGTGGCAGAAGCCATGAAAAGCTGATCTTTTTTCTCTGCTCCCAGGTAACAGGGCAGATGCTGGACTCTTGCCAGTCCGACGCTGCCCTTTTTTGTTTCTGGGAGGTCTTTGTCAGTTTAAAAGAAAGTATCGAATATCGACCAGGTGTGCTGGCCCCATGGGCATTTCCTGCCGGGTACCTGCGATACTCCGATAAATAGCGCATGGTAACGGATTGAAGGACACAGAGATCTTCTCAATAGCGAATGGCCTGCAGAAAAAGAGCGTGGGCAGGGGCGGTGGCGCCTGCTGCTGAGCGGTCTTTGGTCTGGATAATTCTTGCAAAGTCATCAACCGTTGTCTTTCCTTTTCCCACATCAACTATTGTTCCCACAATATTTCTCACCATGTGGCGTAAAAAGCCGTCTCCAGTGAAGGTAAACTTAAAGGCGTCAGGGCCGCTATCGGTGAGCCTCGCTTGATGCAGGGTGCGGACGCTGCCGCGTCCGCCGGTGATACTCCTGTCTCGTGATCCAGTTGCTTCAAAGCTTGCAAAATCGTGGGTGCCAATGATCAGGTCCAGACACTGCTCCATCTTTTTAATGGAAAGGGCAGAGGGGATATGGACACTGTAGAGGCGGTGAATGGGTGACTGGATCGCTCCGGTCTCAATCTTGTAGAAATAGGTCTTGGAGACAGCTGAAAAGCGGGCATGAAAGTCTTGCCCCATTTCCTCTGCGGCAAGGATGCGGATGGCCATGGGGAGGATGGAATTCAGTGCCTTGTGAAACTGCGGACAGGAGATAGTGGATTCGGTGTGGAAATTGGCAACCATGGCCAGGGCATGGACACCGGCGTCGGTTCTGCCTGCCCCATGGAGGACCACCGGACTGTTGTTGAGCACCTCCAGTCCTTTTTCTATCTCGCCTTGAATGGTGGGTGCATTGGACTGCTTCTGCCATCCACTGAACTCCGTTCCATCAAAGGCTATGGTCAGTTTAATGTTACGCATCAGACGGTTTTTGTAGTGAACATCAACTGA
>CAYPEU010000109.1:0-2986 GCA_964409855.1 uncultured Desulfocapsa sp. | reverse complement strand
ATTACACCCAGCCCCAGACAGAACTTGGTGAACTGCTCACCAGACATTCCTTTGCCGACAAGATTTTTCTGGCCAACAGCGGGGCAGAAGCCAATGAAGCGGCCTTTAAGCTGGCCAGAATCTGTGCCGGTCCTGGCCGTTACGGCATCATTTCCATTGCCGGATCATTCCACGGCAGGACCCTGGCCACGGTGGCAGCCACCGGGCAGCCCAAGCTGCATGAAGGTTTTGAGCCTATGCCCGAGGGATTTTCCCATGCGCCTTTTGGCAACCTCAATGTCCTGGAGGCCATGATTACGGACCAGACCTGCGCCATTGTCTGTGAACCTCTGCAGGGGGAGGGCGGGGTGCGGCCCCTGGATGTTGAGTACCTGCAGGGCTTGCAGGAGCTCTGCCGCAAGCACGACTTCCTCCTCATCTTTGACGAGATTCAGACCGGAATCGGACGAACCGGGACGCTTTTTGCCTATGAACAGTTGGGGCTGGTGCCAGATATCATGACCGTGGCCAAGGCCCTGGGCAACGGCCTGCCCATTGGCGCCATGTTGACCAGGGAGGAGATTGCGGCATCTTTTGTCCCCGGCACCCATGGCTCCACATTCGGCGGTAATCCTGTGGCCTGTGCTGCGGGCGTGGCCACCTTGACGATTATGCTGGAGGAGGGTTTTCTGGCCGAGGTCCGGGCCAAGGGTGACTACTTGCAGGCAGGGCTGGCTGAGCTGGCCGAGCGCTTTCCTGCTCTTGCCGTCGGCGCACGGGGAATGGGACTGATCAGGGGGCTGGCGCTCACTGAAAAGGGTATTGCCCTGGGCGGCGATATGGTGAACAAGATGTTTGCCAAAGGGGTGCTCATCAATTTTGCCGGCAATGCAGCGCTGCGCTTCCTGCCGCCGCTTATCATCAGCAGGGAGGAGATCGATGAACTGCTGGCTGCCCTTGGGGAAGTGCTGGCTGAATGTGACGTTTAACCCAAGACCACCTAAAAGTCTTTGCAATACACCTGTATTTTAGGTAAATATGATCTCTTTCCCCAAGATAAGAGCGATTGGGCTCAGGGGGTTCCAGGTGAAAAGACGGAAAAGAAATAACCGTCTGTGAAAAAGACAAAACTCATGGTACGCCATTTACAGTCATTACAAGACTTTAACAGGGAAGAGCTGAAAGGGTTCGTCAGCAGAGCCATTGAGCTCAAGGAAGAGCGACTGGCCGGTGTCAATCATCAACAGTTGGCCGGCAAGAGTGTTGGCCTGATATTTGAGAAACCCTCTACCCGGACCAGGGTCTCTTTTGAGTCAGCCATGTATGGGCTTGGGGGGCAGGTGATCTTTCTTTCCGGCCGTGATACCCAACTGGCCCGATCTGAGCCCTTAAAAGACATGGCCAGGGTTATGTCCCGTTACGTGGACGGCATGGTGGTGCGGACCTTTGGCCAGGAGGTGGTGACTGAGCTTGCCGCTTATTCCTCGGTGCCGGTCATCAATGCCCTCACCGATCTTCATCACCCCTGCCAGATCCTGAGCGACATCATGACCGTTGTTGAGAAAAAGGGTCCCATTGAGGAGCTGAAGATTGCCTGGGTGGGGGACGGCAATAACATGGCCAACTCCTGGGTCCAGGCAGCAGGGCGTATCGGTTTTGAGCTGATCCTTGCCTGCCCCGAAGGCTATGATCCTGATGCGGAAATCCTGGCTGCGGCACAACAGGAGACAACAAAGCCGATTACCCTGCTGCGCAGCCCGGAAAAGGCCGTAGGGCAGGCCGATGTCATTAACGTAGATGTCTGGGCCTCCATGGGTCAGGAGGAAGAGCAGGAAGAACGTCTCTCCATCTTTCAGCCCTATCAGGTGAATGGTGAGCTGCTGGCAAAGGCCCCGGCCGAGGCTATTGTCCTCCACTGTCTGCCTGCCCACCGCGAAGAAGAGATCACGGAAGAGGTTCTGGAGTCGGATCGCTGTGTTGCCTTTGACCAGGCAGAGAACAAGATGCACATGCACAAGGCAATTTTAGAGCAGTTAATTGGAGATAAATAAAGAATGGATGTGAAGAAAATAGTACTCGCCTATTCCGGCGGTCTGGATACCTCAGTCATCCTCAAGTGGCTGGCCGAAGAGTATGGATGCCCCGTTGTTGCCTATGCTGCAGATGTGGGACAGACTGAAGACTGGGATGCGGTGCGGGAAAAAGGCATGGCCACCGGTGCTGACAAGGTGATCATCTCGGATCTGAGAAAGGAGTTTGTGGAAGACTACATCTTCCCGGCCTTTCGCTGCAATGCCATCTATGAAGGATCGTATCTCCTGGGAACCTCCCTTGCGCGCCCCATAATCGGCAAGGAACAGGTGCGCATTGCCCATGCAGAGGGCGCTGATGCAGTGAGCCACGGGGCCACAGGCAAGGGCAATGATCAGGTGCGTTTTGAGCTCTCCTACTTAGGGATTGATCCCAGCCTCAAGATCATCGCTCCCTGGCGTATCTGGGATCTGAACTCCAGGGCCAAGCTGGAGGAGTTTGCCAAGAAACATAATATCCCGGTGCCCACCACCAAGAAAAATCCCTACAGCTCTGATGAGAATATCCTGCATATCAGCTTTGAGGGCGGTCTTCTGGAAGATCCCTGGAATGAACCAGATGAGGATATGTATAAGCTCTCTGTCTCCCCGGAAAATGCACCGGACAAGGCCATCTACCTGGAGATGGATTTTGAAAACGGTGATCCTGTGGCCATCAATGGTGAACGGATGGAACCCCTGGTGCTGTTTCAAAAACTGAATGAGTACGGAGGCGCCAACGGTATTGGTCGTCTGGATCTCCTGGAAAATCGCTTTGTGGGCATGAAGTCACGCGGAGTCTATGAGACCCCGGGCGGGACCATCCTGCGCACGGCGCACAGGGATCTTGAGACCCTGACCATGGATCGTGAGGTGATGCGGATCAGGGACTCTCTGGTTGCCCGCTATGCCGAGCTGGTCTACAACGGTTTCTGGTT
>CAYPEU010000108.1:0-3014 GCA_964409855.1 uncultured Desulfocapsa sp. | reverse complement strand
GGTCTCCTGCTTGCCCTTGATATGGTTCTCAGCCGCAGGCAGAACCTTGGCGACTATCTTGCTGAGATAGAAGAAGAGTTTGGCGCCTATTATCCTGATCGTGACGGTTTGCTGGTGAGTGCCCAGGGGGAGGAGCTGACAGCTGCCTTGTCTCAGTTGGAAAAATATGACGTCGGCAGCAGAGTACGTGTGGGAGAGAGGGAGCAGGTTATCAACCAGGTAATCAGCATAGATGGGCGGAAGATGATTTTTGAAGACGGGTCCTGGCTCATGATCAGGCCGTCAGGAACTGAGCCAAAGGTACGATTTTATGTGGAGTCTCGGACTTCCAGCGGTACTGCAGCCTTGGTTCAGGCAGCCCATGCCATGCTTAAGGAAATCGGCCTGCTGTAAATTCTCTTTGCTTTGGAAATCTCCATTGATTTTTGACCTTCAAGTATTAGAGTAGGGTGACCCTGCGAAAAAAGATTGCAATCGCGAGGATATGATTTTTTACAACACGTCTATCAAAAGGTCATTCTGGCCGTCTTGGCCGGATTGCTTGAATACAAGAGAGAGCGATCAGGAGTAGAAACTATGTGGGAATATACAGATAAGGTACAACAGCATTTTTTACACCCCCATAATGTAGGGGAGGTTGAGAACCCTAGCGGAACAGGTGATGTGGGTTCCCTTGCCTGCGGTGATGCCCTGAAGCTGACACTGAAGATAGATGAGGACGAACGCATCGTTGATGCCAAGTTTAAGACCTTTGGCTGTGCATCTGCCATTGCTTCCTCATCCGCCTTGACCCTGATGGTCACTGGAATGACTGTGGACGAGGCCGAGAAAATCACCAATGAGGACATTGCTGATTTTCTCGGCGGTCTTCCCAAGGAGAAGATGCACTGCTCGGTCATGGGCCGCGAGGCCCTGGAGGCAGCCATTGCCGATTATCGTGGGGTCATCCTGCCCATGGCTGAAGGCGAGGTGGTCTGCGAGTGTTTTGGGGTTACTGACCTGGAAGTGATACGGGCCATTAAGGAATCAGAGTTACGTTCGGTTGAAGAGATTACCAACTTTACCAAGGCCGGCGGTGGCTGTGGAAAATGTGAAGATCGGCTGCGTGAGATTCTGCAGGCAACTGTTAGTGAAACCCCGGTGACTTTGGTTCAGGTGGAGGGTCCGAAACGAATGACCACCCTGCAGAAAATCAAGAAGATCGAAGCTGTTCTTGAGCGGGAAATCAAGCCGGAACTTCGTAAGGATGGCGGTGATATCGAGCTTGTAGACGTGGATGGTGATTTTGTTATGGTTTCTCTTCGTGGCGCCTGTACCAGCTGTGCCAAATCTCAAACCACCCTCAAAGAATATGTGGAGAAGAAATTACGGGAACTGGTGCTCGAGAGTCTGATCGTGGAGGAAGCAAAATAATGAACTGTGACGCAGAACAAGTTGTATATATGGATAATAATGCCACCACCCGGGTCGCTCCTGAGGTGGTGGATGTTATGATGCCGTTTTTGACCGACTGTTATGGAAATCCGTCAAGTATGCATAATTTTGGTGGTCAGGTGGGAGGGGCTGTAGAGAATGCCAGGGCCCAGATAGCCGAACTCCTTGGTGCTGAGCCTTCGGAAATCACCTTTACCAGCTGCGGAACAGAAAGTGACTCCACTGCTATCCTTTCTGCCCTGCAGTCCTTTCCAGAGAAAAGACACATTGTGACCACTCGCGTGGAACACCCGGCAGTTAAGCACCTCTGTGAAAACCTGGACAGGCTTACCGGGCATAAACACCGGGTGACCCGTCTCCAGGTGGAAGCCGATGGAACGCTGGATATGGCCCGCTATGAAGAAGCACTGGCCGAGGATACGGCCATTGTCTCTATCATGTGGGCCAACAATGAAACAGGGGTCATCTTTCCTGTGGAAAAAATGGCGGCCATGGCCAAAGAACGGGGGATCCTTTTTCACACCGATGCTGTGCAGGCAGTGGGGAAAATTCCCATCAATCTGAAAGAGCTTGATATTGATTTCCTCTCCCTGTCCGGTCACAAACTGCATGCTCCCAAAGGGGTGGGCGTCCTCTATATAAAACGTGGAACGCCCTTTGTTCCCTTTCTCTCAGGCGGACATCAGGAAGACGGTCGGCGTGGTGGAACGGAAAATGTTGCCTCTATCGTCGGTCTTGGCAAGGCCTGCGAGCTTGCCGGGTCAATGCTGGAAGAGGAAAACAGCAGGGTAAGGGCACTGCGTGATCGATTGGAAGAAGGGTTGCTGGCCTCAGTACCCAAGTCCATGCTCAATGGACATAAGACGGACAGATTGCCCAATACCACCAACATCAGTTTTGAGTTTGTGGAAGGGGAGGCCATTTTGCTGCACATGAATCTGTACAATATCTGTGCTTCATCCGGCTCTGCCTGTACTTCCGGCTCCCTTGAGCCATCCCATGTGCTGCGCGCCATGGGAGTTCCTTTTACTGCAGCCCACGGTTCCATACGTTTTTCCTTAAGTATCTATAATACAGAGGCTGAGGTAGATTTCGTGCTGGAGAAGATGCCGCCCATCATTGCGGAGCTTCGTCAAATGTCACCCTTCTGGAAGGCGGAGTAATTATGCTTATTGTTGACCCTTCATATGAGATCCAGGATGCATTGGATCAGACCTCGTTGGTAGTCCGGCTGGAGGCCTGCGGCCGTATCTGTTACAAGAGTGAAGAAAAGATCACTCAGGATTCAGCCATGCCCTTTGTCAAAAAAATTGCCGAGCATGGACATAATTCGGTCATGGAGATGGCAGTGGTGACCTTGGCAGTGCAATGCTCTGCGGAACAGTTTGATTCCTTTCTCGCCCTGGAACCCAAGTATTTTTTCATAGACCATCTAGAAAATGAAGTTCTGATTACCGGGTCAATCCGCTCTTTTCGTGAGATCTATCAGCGTGCAGCTGAGACAGTGCTTGTGGAGGCCATGCTTGCCTTTTTGACTGACGGTCATCCCTATCTCTTTGAAGGGGTCTGGGACGGAGGTC
>CAYPEU010000107.1:0-3106 GCA_964409855.1 uncultured Desulfocapsa sp. | reverse complement strand
CGACTCCCGGATTCGAAGTCCGGTGCTCTATCCAGCTGAGCTACGAGTGCAATGCATGAGAAATCAATATGTTGGGTGGGGATTCAGGTCGCTGTAGCTTCCTGTATGCAACAGAGAAAATTTAATCGACAATATCGACCTTGTCAAATGATATCAGGACAGGTCTCATTCTCTTCAAAAGGAAAAAATCAGCCACCACAGGTGATGCGAATGGTTTCCGCCTTTTCACTGATCCCTTTTTTCAGGACTTCGTGGTTGTAGGCGGCAATCACATCCCGGCGTTTCAGCATCCCCACCACCCATTTGTTTTCCAGGTCTTCCACCACAGGGATTTCTTCAATCCCTTTCACATCAAAGAGCTGCATGGCTGTGTACAGTGAGTCATCAGGGGTGAGCGTGATTACATTCCGGCTGCAGATGCCACCCACCAGGTAACAGACCCGTTCCTCCTCGGCCCGGTGCAGGATATTCTTCACATCCTGCATGGAGATAATACCGGTCATCCTGCCGGAGTCGTCAACCACAGGGAAGTAAAATCCTTCCTTGGCCATCCTGAAGATTTCCAGCAAATGGTTAATGTTGGCCCGTTCAGAGATGAAATCAACGTCTTCGGTGATGGCCTTACCCACGCGGATGGATTTCATGATGGCCGCCTCTCTCCCTTCATGGATGTCAATGCCTTCCCGGGTAAAATCAACGGTGTCAATGGAGTCGTGGTTAAACTTCTTGGCCACCATGGTTCCGATAATGGAGGTAAGCATAATAGGAATAATGATGAGGTAGTTGCCGGTCATCTCAAAGAGGAGAAAGATGGCAGTCATGGGGGCATGGGTGGAGGCGGCAAGAAAGGCGCCGATTCCAACTGTGGCATAGGCTCCAGGGTCTGCAGTGAGTGTGGGAAGAATTTTGTTGGCAACATGGCCGAAAGAGCCGCCGATCATGGCCCCGATAAAAAGTGCCGGGGCAAAGACTCCGCCTGCTCCACCTGAGCCAAGGGTTATGGCTGTGGCAATAATTTTGAGGAAGATAAGAGCAAAGAGAAGAAGAATGACGCCCTCACCATTGAGTACGGATTCGATAAAGTGATACCCGTCACCCATGATCTGGGGATAGGCCATTGCCATGCAACCAATGACAAATGCACCACTAATGGGTTTGAGCTGTGGGTGCAGAGGAAGTGCTTCATATTTGTCGCGGACCCAGTAAAAGATACGAATATGGAAGACTGCAATCAGCCCTATTATGAGTGCCATCAGGCAGTAGAGCGGGATCTCAACAAAGGGGTTGACCATATTGTAGTGGGGGATAGGAAAGGCTGGGGTCTCTCCATAATAGGCCCTGGTAACAACAGTGGAAAGGGCAGAGGCAACGACCAGAGCGGCAAAAGAGGAAATCTCAAAGGTGCCGAGGAGAACGATCTCAGAGGCGAAAAAGATTCCGGCAAGGGGGGCGTTAAACATCCCGGCTATGCCTCCAGCAGCTCCAGCTGCAATATAGACCTTCATCCGACTGCCGGAGACCCGGAAAAACTGGCCAACCTGGGAGCCTGCTGCACCGCCAATGGCTGCAATGGGGCCTTCCACGCCAGCAGAGTTTCCAGTACCAATGGTAAGGGCGGTGGTTACGATCTTGAGTGTTATGGTCCTTGCCTTGATATAACCACCTTCCAGGTTTACCTTGCGCAGGAATTTGGTAAATCCATAGCCGTTGACTTCGCCTGGAAAGAGAAGTGAGAGGGGGATAAGCAGGACCATGCCGCTGATGGGGATCAGGGGGAGGAGAAGAATGTGCCAGCCACCCTGTTCAATGCCTAGCAGGCTGTGGCCGCCCTCGAAAAAAATGATATGTACCCAGTCAACCACAGTACGGAAGACGATATTGCACACCCCGGCCATGAGCCCGATAACGGTGGCGATGATCATCATGTTGATGTTCTCGCCCGGCATGAATTTACGGAGTTGGACTTTCATTGTTTTTCAGGCACCTGGCAACCGGCGTCAGCTGCCTGCATGAGAAAAAAGTTGTCGGTCATTCCAGCAATGAAATCACAGACCATGGCTGCCGGAGTATGGGTGGCCAGGTAAGAGGAATCCATGTCAGTCATGAGATCCACGGGGCCGGTGGCTTTTCCACTTTTCAGCATGAGCAGGTAGCGATCAAACAGTGTTTCGTAACAGTTTTGGATGAGCGGCAGGTTGGTCTTGGTCTGCGGGTGGAGATAGATGTTGCTGTAATTAAAGTCCTTTAACTCTTTTAGGAGCTCTGCCACCTGGTTGCTGAAACTGATATAGCCCTTTTCTTTCTTTCCACTGGCCGGAATGAAGCTGTTGGCGATGAGGTCGGTTACCAGGGTGTAGACGATTTCTCCATTGCTTTTGCCAAGCTGCTGAGTGCACCTTGATGGGATATCGCTGCGGTCAATAAGGCCTAAAAGAATGGCATCTTCAATATCTCTTCCAATATAGGCTACGGTATCGGCCATGCGCACAACACAGCCTTCCAGGGTCATGGGGACAAGTTTAAACCCGGGGTCTGTTTTTTTCCTTTCAAGGTCCTGGACCAGTCTATTAAAATCTTTGTCCGGATCAGGCGAAAGCTTGTTTGCATGGATTTCACCATCGTGACAGAGGATACCGTCAAGGGTCTGCAGGCTGAGATTCCACCCCCTGCCTTTTCGTTCCAGACGATCGAGAAAACGGACGGACTGGATGTTATGCTGGAAAGGAGGGAGGTCGTGCCTGGTGCAGAGGTCGGCAAGGAACTGTTCTCCATCATGACCAAAGGGTGGATGGCCGATATCGTGTCCCAGAGCAATGGCCTCGATCAGGTCTTCGTTGAGAGCTAGGAAACGGCCAATGGTGCGGGCGACTCTGGAGACCAGCTGGACATGGAGTACCCGGTGGGTGATGTGGTCGTTTGCGCTCATGCAAAAGACCTGGGTCTTGTCAATATAGCGGGTATAGGCCCTGGAATGAATGATGCGATCCGCATCCAGGGCAAAGGCCTGACGATAGCCGATACGCTCCTCATCTTTCCTGCGCAGGGCTTGCACACTGAGGGTTGCTGCAGGAGAGAGTCTTTCCTCTTCCAGCGCGTTAAGGTGCTC
>CAYPEU010000106.1:0-3335 GCA_964409855.1 uncultured Desulfocapsa sp. | reverse complement strand
AAATCAACAAACGGGTGGCGGGTTCCTATATCTCGCCCAAGATCTTTTCACCCACAGTGAAAAAGGGATTGAAGCTCTTTTTTCAGCTCAAAGGCGCCAGCTGCACTCCCAGCTCTGAAATCAGTTAGTGTCTGTCCAGAGATGAGATATTTTCTTCTAAATCGAGGCACCCAAAAAATTTAACCACAGGCATATGTGTGATATTCCGAGGATTAAATTTTGTGGGGGTAACGAAGAGTTAGGATTAAATAGCCATTTATGGACAGGCACTAGTTGAAGAGGAACAGGGACAAGACAGAGTTCAAAGAGCAAAATAAACGGGAATAGAGTATAGTTCCGGGGGTAAACAAAAGATATTCGGCAAGCGGATCAACCGTTGTGCTGCAACTGTTCCATCGGAAAGACTCTGTGGGTGACATTCCTTATAAAAATAACTTTGACCTCCTTCGTCTTGTCCTGGCCTTCACCGTCTGCCTGGCCCATATTGGCGATGTCAGCGGGGTCCAGGTCTTTCTCCCCCTAGGTCGATTTTTTTATTCAGGGGTGGCAGTTGACTGTTTTTTCGTGGTCAGCGGATTTCTTATCTTCAGGAGTTATGAGCGTTCTTCCAGCCTCTTCTCCTATCTGAACAAACGGGTTCGGCGCATCTATCCTGCCTATCTGACAGTGGTACTGCTGTGCGCCTTTGGTCTGCCGCTCCTGGCCACTGCAGATCTCTATTTCTCCCGGGAATGGTTCAGCTATCTCTTTGCCAACCTCTTTTTTCTCAACTTTCTGCAGCCGGATCTCCCTGGACTCTTTTCAGGACAGGTCATGCAGACCATCAATGCCCCGCTCTGGACCATCAAGGTCGAGGTCATGTTTTACCTTTCCATTCCTCTCATCTTTCTTCTCTTCAGGTTTGGGAAAAAATGGCTGCTCCTCTGCCTGCTCTATGCGGCGTCCATAGGATATTCCGCTCTCCTCCTCCACCTCTTTCACACAAACGGCTTGGAGATCTATCTCAAGCTGGAAAAACAGCTTCCCGGTCAACTCTCCTTTTTCCTTGGCGGCGGGGGCATCTACCTCTATTTTTCCTTTTTCAAACAACATTGGTGGAAACTCCTCCTTCCCAGCCTGCTTTTTCTGGCCTTGCAGGGAGAGACTCATCTCCCTTCCCTATACCCAATCACCCTGGCCATTACCGTCATCTCCTTTGCCCTCTGCCTGCCCTATCTGGGCAACTGGGGAAAATATGGCGACCTCTCCTATGGCGTCTATATCTTTCACTTTCCACTGGTTCAGCTCTTCACCTGGTCCGGCTACCTGCAGGCAACCCCATGGAAGAGCTTTTGCTTTCTCATCCTCTCCATACTCTTCACCGCCGCCTGCTCTTATCACCTCATTGAACGTCCATTCCTGAAGAAGAGCTCACACTACCGCCAGGCAGCGGAACAGGACGGTTCCGGACCATGAAAGATCTCAACCCACCCCGGGAAATCCTTGACCGCTACTGTTCCTCCCCCTCCACTGTGCAGGTGACGGTTCTGGGTCAGGGAAACATCAATGACACCTTCCTGGTCGACACAGGAGCAGAGCCCATTGTCCTGCAGCGCATCAATGACCAGGTTTTTCCCTCTCCGCAGATCCTGATTGACAACCTGCAGCACCTGAGCCATCATCTGGCATCTCAAGCTGACAGATGCATGCAGCGCTGGGAAGAAGCTACGCTCGTCCCGGCCCTGGACGGCTCCCCATCTATACTCGACTCCAATGGATCGATGTGGCGGGCACTTTCCCATATCAGAGACAGTGTCACTGTTTCCCATGTGGAGACGCCCCTGCAGGCAGAACAGACCGGCTGGGCCCTTGGTCATTTTCACAAACGACTCCTTGGCCTGGATGTGAAACAGATGCAAACCCCGCTGCCAGGGTTTCACCAGCTCGCCGGCTATCTCCACAAATATGATCAACTGGCCACGAAGAGCCAGAGCACCCCTTCTGCTGATATTCGCTTTTGTCTGCAAGCCATCAGAAAAGAACGGGAAAATGCACTCTCCCTGGAAAAGAGGGTTGCCAGGGAAGATATCCAACAGAGAATAATCCATGGAGACCCAAAGGTCGCCAATGTCCTCTTTGACCGGAGAAGCGGCCTGGCAGTCAGTCTCATCGACCTAGACACTGTGGGACCCGGCCTTGTGCAGCACGACCTTGGTGACTGCCTGCGTTCCGTCTGCAACAGGGCCGGCGAAGAAAGTGATCCAGCACAGGCAACATTTGATCTCGACCTGTGCAGGATTATCTTGCAAGGGTATTTTCAGGAGGCAGGCAAGCTGCTCACTGCCATTGACAGGAAATTGATCTATGAGGGAGTGAAGGCCATCACCTTTGAACTGGGGCTGCGTTTTTTCATCGACTATCTTGAGGGCGGAATCTACTTCAAATGCAAAGATCCGGAAGAGACACTGCACAAGGGCCTGGTGCAGTTTTCCCTTCTCCAGGACATCATCAGGCAGGAAAAAACTATCCGCAACCTGGCATCAGGCGAAAGTTGAAGAGTTGGGCTTTACTCAGCAGACCAGGAACTAAACGGATGGACAGAGAGGCTGGAATTATAGTAACGCGGATCTCCGGTCACTTCCTCTCCCAGCCAGGATGGTTTTTCAAACTCCTGTTCCGGTGAGGACAGTTCGATCTCTGCAACAACAAGACCGCTGTTCTCTCCATGGAACTCGTCCACCTCCCAGACCATGCCTGCATAGTGGACCAGGGAGCGGATCTTTTCAATGAGCGGCTGTTCGCAGAGCTTGTCAAGGAGTTCCTGACCCTCTTCCACCGGGATTTCATACTCGTACTCCAGCCGCAAAGGTCCATTACTAGCGCCTTTCACCGTGAGAAAGGCTCGGTCTTCCACCCTGCGTACCCGCACCGTACGCTCCTTTTCCCTGCACAGATAGCCCTGGCAATACAATTTCCCCTGTGCACCCTGCCGCCAGGAGTTGTCTTTTACCAGAAATTTCCTTTCAATCTCCACTGCCATGGGCGTCTCCTGCTCTTTTTGGGGGAGGCAGAACATTTTCTGCAAAACGGTTTCGATAGTTTCCCGGAGGGCTATAGTGACAGACACAGACATCACGATAACGGCCGGAACAGTCAGACCGGCAGCCGCAGCCGACCTGACTGGTCTCTTTCCATACAAGCTGGGTAAAATGTCCTATTCCAGGAGAAAAACCAGGCTGCTCATACGCATAGCCGGATTCCTCTCTGTACCAGCATTCCACCACATTTTCCGGTGTCTGCACATAGCTTGCCCAGGCAATGTTTTCTCCATACCCGGATGCGGAATGGCTTGTGGG
>CAYPEU010000105.1:0-3946 GCA_964409855.1 uncultured Desulfocapsa sp. | reverse complement strand
ATCCTGGGCACTTCGCTCAATCGGGCCGGTGTCCGCATCTCTACTACCATGGATCCCGGGCAGCAGAAGAACGCTGCAGCAGCTCTCCGTCACGGGGTAACAGCATCTTTCCCAGGGAAGAAAAAGGTGCAGGGAGCTGTCGTCTCTATTGATGCCTGTAACGGCAGGGTCAGGGCCCTGACAGGCGGACTTGATTTTAATACCAGTGCCTTTGACCGGGCAACTCAGGCCAAACGTTCAGCTGGTTCACTTTTTAAGCCGCTGCTCTACGCCGCAGCCTTTGAAAAAGGGTTGAGCCCTCACTCTACCCTGATCGATTCCCCACTCTCTATTCGTGGTGGCAACGGCAAGATGTGGAATCCGAAAAACTTTTCCGGGAGATATTATGGAGAAACAAGCCTTGGTGAGGCATTGGTCTATTCCCGTAATATTATAGCCATCAAACTCCTGCAGAAAGTGGGAATCAAGAGGGTAAAGAAGCTGGCCGAGAAGTTTGGCATTCGGCCTCCCATCACTTCTGATCTTTCCCTGGCTCTAGGGGCCACCGGAGTATCTCTTTTGGAGATCACAGCTGCTTACTCACCCTTTGTCTGCCAGGGAAAATATGCCGCTCCAATCCTGATTACCGGTATTGACAGAAACAATGGTGAAAAGATCTATCGTGTGAAGCCCGTTGAAAGACAGGTGCTCAGTCGTTCTGTTGCAGGTGACATGAAGGGGCTCTTAACAGAGGTGATTGGAGAGGGCACTGGGAAAAGGGCGGCAGGGCTTCCACCACCCACAGGAGGCAAGACCGGGACCACCAATGAAAACAGGGATGCCTGGTTTGTCGGATTTGCCGAACAACGTCTTGGCGGGGTGTGGCTCGGCCATGATGACAATACAAGTCTTGGCAGAGGCAAAAACGGCGGGGGAGTGGCAGCACCGATCTGGCGTGATTTTATGAGTGGTGCAGGAAACAGTGAGAAGCGGTGATGGAGTATAAGGAAATCATCAGCAACTGTTATTGCGGCGATGGTTCTGCAAAACTGGAAAAGGCGGTCAGGCTTGCCCAGGAGTATGGCAGCGAGCTGTCAAGGCAGCCCAAGATCATCTTCCAGATTGAAGAAGTACGAGCAGCAGCCTTGTCACTTGACGCGCATATGACAGCAATGGAGATGGGAAAGACCTGTTCGCACTGCGCTGCAACTCCAGGGGGAGGCTGCTGCAGTGCGTATATGGGGCATGAGAACAACGATGTGTTGCAGTTGCTCATGAATATTCTTGCAGGAGTAGAGGTACAGCTGGTTCGAAACGATGGGGTGGAATGCTGTTTTCTCGCGGAGAAAGGGTGCCTCCTGCTCTTTAAACCGATCTTCTGTCTCAATTATCTCTGTGGCAGGATTCAAAAAGAATCAGGTGCAGAGGAGTTGAGGCTCCTTGAGCAAAAAACAGCGGCCCTCCTCGGAGCCCAGTCGGATCTTGAGCAGTTGCTCATTCGTTTTCTGCAACAGCAAAGGTTCTGATGATAGGGGATTGATGAGCTCTGACAGTGTGAAGGACGTAAAAAGCCCCTGCAGGAATTTTCCCGCAGGGGCTTTCTTTTTTTAAGGTACAACCTTTCTACTGCAGGAAAAGTTTTAAAAAGGTTTCAATGTCCAGATACCGCATGGGCAGGTGTCGGCGCAGAAGCCGCAGGCAATACATTTTTTGTCATCCGAGACATACTCGTAGGATGCTCCCAAGCCTGCTTCATAGCCGTTGATGTGAGTGTATTCCAGTTCCCGCCGGCTAATGGCCCCTTCCGGACAGATCGTCTCACAGAGATGGCAGTCACGGCAGGAGGCACAGGAAAGACAGCGACCTGCCGAGTCCTCCTGGGAGTGTTCATGTTCAATCTCCGGGGTGTAGTGGGTAATGGTCAGGGCCTTCTGAGTAATGACCTCTTTAGTGAAGGGTTTCCACTCCTCACCCTTGAACTGGGCGACGATGTACTCTGCTGCAGTCTTTCCAGCGCCCAGGGCATTGGTGGCAAGACCAGGTTTTTCCACATCACCGATGGCAAGGACCTTGGCATCAGTGGTCAGGTGGGCCTCATCTGTCTTGAGCCAGGCTGCACCAGCCACAGTGACCGTTTCCACGGAGTCGGGCAGAAAACTCAACTTGGGTACGTCACCGATGGAGATGATCACGGTCTGGGCCGGGATCACCTCGCCTGTATCCATGACCAATCCTTCTGCAGTGACCTCTTTGGTCATGACCGGCCAGCGGAACTGGGCACCAAGGGCCTCGGCAGCCTCTTTTTCCTTGCCAAAGGCCAGAGGCTTCTGGATATCCACCAGGGTGACCTTTTCAGCACCAAGTCGGTAGGCCTCACAGGCCACGTCACAGCCCACATTTCCGGCTCCGATAATGACCACTTCTTTGCCTACTTTATCGGGAGTCGCACTCTTGGCTTTTTTCAGGAAGTCAAGGGCGGGAATGACTGCCTCATGTCCCGGGAAGGGGATCTTACGAGGCTCATGGGTACCGACTGCCACAATGACGTAATCAAATTCATTCTTAAGCTTGGCAAAGGTCTCCTTATCCATATCCACTCCCAGGTTGGTATGGATATTAGGAGTATCCAGGAAACGTTTTACCTCCTGATCCCAGATGGCCTGGGATAAGCGCTCCCAGGGGATCACCTGGGCCAGCTTGCCGCCGATAAATTCGTCTTTTTCAAAGATGTGGGCTTCAACACCTGCCAGGGCCAGCTGCCAGGCAGCATTCATGCCGGCAGGACCGCCACCGATGATGGCTACTTTTTTGCTAAGAGACGGGGCAACAGCTGGGGCCTTGGCATCACCTACAGCACGGCCAAGGACCTGAACCTCAATGGCCTCATCCACTTCCTGGCGGGAACAGTTTGCCATGCACAGGTTAGGGCAGACCGCTCCACAGACAGAGGCAGGAAGGGGAGAGTAGCGAAGCAGCATCTCGTAGGCTTCGTCAATCTGGCCATCCCGGATCAACCGCAGCCGGTCCACAGTGGGGATATGTACCGGACAGTAATAGGTACAGGGCGCTGCTGATTCGCGGTTGGCCCAGAAAGGTTTCTTGCGTCGCATGTCGCCTGTGGGTACGGTACCAATGGCACTGCGGTCAAGACCAGGGGCAAGGTCGCGCAAAGGGTCACCACCACCAAAGGCCTGGTTCCAGTGTTTGTTACGGAACTCAGCCATGGGCATGGGGCCGGAGAACATAAGCGCCCGTTCCTGAGGTGAAACAGCGTTCAACACCTGCCATTCATCACGAACCAGAAGGGTGTCTTGAAGATCCTCACGAGAAATCTTGCCAAGGTAGACCGGCATGTTTTCTGCCAGCCACTGCCATTGTTCATCTGTTGGTGCTGCTAACCGGGAGTTTGTTCTCGAATAGGAGTCATCGGTCTTGCCGCGGTAAAAGATGGTTCCGCCAACCATACCGACGCAGGGACGATAGCCAAGGACATTGTCCATGTTTTTGCCATCAACTCCGCAGACAACAGCAACACCGCCGCAGTTAAATTCGGCAAAGGAATCACCAGCAGAGCCAAGGACCCAGAGCTCTGGTTTCTCATAGTCTGGATTCCATTTGGTCATGGTCAGTCCACGGGCACCGATGGAGCCCTTGATGTAGACTTTACCATTGGCCATGGCATTGCAAACACCATTGGTGGCATCACCTAAAACGGTTATTTCTGCACCGATGTTGAGATATCCCACATCGTCAGAGGCTGCACCTGTGCAGGTGATAACCGTTCCAGGCATACCCATGCAACCAAGACGCTGTCCGGTAGGGCCTGAGACCTCAATGGACAGTCCATCTGCATGATGCAGGCGAATACCAAGGTTATGTTGCCCCATGGATTCGATTTGCAGCACATTGCTCGTTTCGGCAGCTGCCTGAACCATGGCCTCAAAGTCCATGGAACTGATTCTGCGGC
>CAYPEU010000104.1:0-4018 GCA_964409855.1 uncultured Desulfocapsa sp. | reverse complement strand
TTCTCCTTTGCTAGGATAAGCCCTTTTCCCTATGAAAAGAGCAGGATAAACACAGTCTACAACGAACCTCATATTACATTGTTAATTTTATCACAACCTGCTGCATCGTGTCAAAAGCAATCCATTTCTGAAACCATTCAGCTGTCAAGTTCATCCGGGGTAAAAGGTAGTGCATCATCAAGCTGCTCTTTTCCAAGAAGGAGCATGAACAGCCGATCCAGTCCCATGGCAATCCCTGCTGCCTCTTCTATTTGTCCAAGGTCCTCTAAAAAACGTTCAGGCATTTTTCCTTGCCTGCCCCGTTTATCATCCATCTTTGTATATTCTTCCTCAAAACGTTTACGCTGTATCTCTGCATCGGTGAGCTCGGAAAAACCATTGGCCAGTTCAATTCCTGAGACGTAGAGCTCAAAGCGTTCAGCCATCTCCGGTTGCTTGGGTTTGGATCGTGCCAGTGAGGCAAGCTGCAGGGGGTAATCGCAGAGAAAGGTGGGAGTTACCCGGCCGAGGTGGGGTTCGACCTGCTCCACCAGAAGCTGATCAAAATTTCCCTTTGTCAAGGCCTCAGTGGCCGAGATCGAACAGTAGTTGTCAAAGGCCTCTTTGACCGTGAGTCGCTCCCAGCCCAGGTCCAGATGGACCGGGAAGATGCAGTCAAGCATCTCTGTTGCCAGAAACCCGAACAGATCCTCGCAGTCTCTCATCAGATGATTATAGTCCGCATCCAGGCGATACCACTCGAGCATGACAAACTCTTCCAGATGCAGACGACCGCGTTCACCCTGTCGAAAACAGCGGCAGATCTGGAAAATTTTATCACAGCCGGCGGCCAGCAGCCGCTTCATATACAGTTCTGGAGAGGATTGAAGAAAATGGGTCCCGGAGGGGATGGGAACGATATGCTGTTCAGGAAGAACCAGGGGCTGGCGGATGGGGGTATCCACCTCAAGAAAGCCCTGTTCCTGAAAAAAAAGACGAATTGCCTGAAAAAAGGCTGCACGCCGGTACAGCCCATTTCGGTCCAACATAGAAAAACTTATTCTTTGACCCGGGTCACATAGGCCCCGGTACGGGTATCGATCTGGATCTTGTCACCCTCAACCACAAAGGGAGGGACATTGAGCACATACCCGGTCTCCACGGTAATTGGTTTGGTATCAGTCCCGGAAGTATCTCCCTTGGCCCAGGGTTCTGCCACGGTGACCAGAAGATTGACAAA
Organism: uncultured Desulfocapsa sp.; assembly: GCA_964409855.1. GTDB lineage: Bacteria > Desulfobacterota > Desulfobulbia > Desulfobulbales > Desulfocapsaceae > Desulfocapsa. Next base: position 2,799 of record CAYPEU010000104.1, on the reverse strand, counting down.
GATGGGCAGGGTCACATCAATGGGTCTGTCGTCAAAGAGCAGGACATCAAGCTCCATGTTGTCCTGGAGAAAATTTATATTATCACCCAGCTGCTCCCTGGTGATAAAAATCTGGTCAAAATTCTCTGTATCCATGAAGTGATACTCATCACCCTGGTTGTAGAGATACTGCATTTTTCGTTCTTCAAGGGCCGGTTTTTCAAACTTATCGTTGGAGCGATAGGTCTGGACAAACTGGTTGCCGGTGATCATGTTACGAAGCTTGCAGCGATAAAGGGCCTGACCCTTGCCGGGCTTGGAAAATTCAAAATCGGTGATAACGTAAGGAGCGCCATCAATGAGAACCTTGAGCCCTTTGCGCAGATCTGAAGCACTGTACATAATATTCTCCATGAAATCCCGAAGCTTCGGGAAACTGTTATTCGTGTTCCTTTGGGGAAAAATTGTCTGTTTTTCTCAAAACGCAGATATTATAGCCGTACCCGTACCTCTTTGGCAACTGCTAAAAACAACAAGGCAGAGATGGATTGACCAGTGGTGGGCAGAGAAAAAAGACTTGTCATTTTCCCTTCTCAGTCTTACTGCTTCCTATTCAATTGAGTTTTTTTGTTTCTGCGGTGCAACATTCCCTGTTCGACATTCGACAGTCTCTTTACCATACACACGGAAATGGATACAACAGACACCCCGGCCAACAGCCAGACATCCCTCCCCATTGCTCCATCCTGGTTCCGGGACGGGGCCCTTGCCTCCTGGCCCATCTGTTTCGGCTACATCCCCATAGGCCTTGCCCTGGGAGTCCTGGCCAGTCAGGCCGGACTGCCCGCCTGGGGGGTAACCATGATGTCCATCCTGGTCTTTGCCGGCTCTGCCCAGTTTATCTGCGTGGCCATGCTGGCAGCCGGGGCCTCTGCCTGGTCCATCATCCTCACCACCCTTGCCGTCAACCTGCGCCACTTCCTGATGAGTTCGGCACTTGCCGTTCACTTAAATGGCGTGCGCCGCCTGTTCCTCAGTTTCTTTGCCTACGGCATCACCGACGAAAGTTTTGCTGTGAACATGACCCGGTTTCGACAAGAAGGATGGGATCGCATGCGGGCCATCACCGTCAACCAACTGGCCAATCTGGCCTGGGTCACGGCCACCACCTGCGGAGCCCTGCTCGGCCAGTTCATCCCGGTTGGCGCCTTCGGCACAGACTACGCCCTCACCGCCATGTTTCTGGCCCTCCTCATCTTTCAGCTCCACGATAGAATATACATCTTCACCGGCATTGCCTCCCTTGGCATTGCCGTCCTCTGGTATCTGCTCATCCCCGGTGACAGCTACATCATCGGGGCCTCGGTCTCAGCCGCCACCCTGGGCTATTTCCTCAAACAATACCGGGAGAAGCGCAGATGAGCTTTGTTGACTATCTCTTTCTCTTTGGCGGCATGGGGCTTGTCACCTACATCCCTCGCTGGCTGCCTCTTTTCTATCTGGCCCATCGTGGACTGCCCCAGTGGCTCATCGACTGGCTGAGTCTGATCCCGGTGGCTATCCTCACTGCCCTGCTGGCCCCCCATCCTCTTCACCGATCAGTCTGCACGCAGTCTGGAACTGGGGAAACCGGAACTGCTGGTGGCCATTCCCACCCTCCTCTTTGCCCTGAAGACCAAAAGTCTTGGTGGAACTGTACTGGTGGGCATGGGGCTTTACTGGCTCTACGGCCTCTTCCTCATATAGAATTTCCCCTTTCCTGACCAACGTTTTTTATTGACATCATCTCGCCCCCATGCAATTAGTTGCCTAGTCAATTATTAAGGAGGCAACTAATGAAATCATGCGATGAAGAACCCATTGGTCGGCTGCTCTACATGACGGCCCAGACCATGACCCTGCATGCGGAAAAGGTCCTCAAGCCCTATGACCTGACGGTAGAACAGCTTCAGCTGCTGAAAAACATGGACGAAGAGACCGCTCTTTCCCAGAATCAGCTCTGCGAGGTGGTGCAGAAGAGTGCGGCCAACGTGACCAGAATCCTTGATCGCCTGGAAAGAAAGGGCTGCGTCAGAAGAGAAAAAAACCCGGCAGACCGTCGCTCCACTCTCCTCTTTCTCACTGCCCAAGGCAGAGAACTCATTGCTGAGGTGAGTATTGTTTTAGAATCCTTTTCCGAACAACTGACCAGTGGGATCTCCTCCCAGGAGCAGGCCCTGCTTGCCCGAATTCTCTACAAGATGCAGGACAACCTGGACAGACTCTCAAAATGAGCTCCATATCAACACCTTTTACAAGGAGACATCCCGTGCGCTTCCTAATTATTTTTCTTGTTCTTTTCCCCTTTATCCCCCCTCTCCAGGCCCAGGAACAACCACCGGCCTCGGTGGTGGTGACCAAGGTGGTTCAGGAGACAATTGCCGAGACCCAGTCAGTGATCGGCATCCTCTTTTATGATCGGACAAGTGATATCTCCACCGAGGTAACGGGTCTTGTGCAGGAGACCCTGGTCAGAAAGGGCGATCATGTGCAGGAAGGCGATATCCTTGTCCGTCTGGACACAAAGCTCCTTGACAGTGACATCTCCCTGAAAAAGACCCGCATTGCCCAGAATGATCTGCGCATGCAGAGCACAGAGAAAAATTTCAAACGCTTGCAGGTCCTGTATAAAGAATCAGGGGTGAGTGAAAAGGACTATGATGACGCCTTGTACACCTTTCAGGACGCGCAGCTGGAAAAACAGGCCCGCCAGGAAGAGTTGACCAATCTGCTGATCAAAAAGGAACGCTCGGTAATCCGTGCCCCCTTCAACGGCGTTAT
>CAYPEU010000103.1:0-4187 GCA_964409855.1 uncultured Desulfocapsa sp. | reverse complement strand
CCTGGCAAAAGTTTAAGCCCGAAAAAGCTGTTTTATGTGGCGCAATTTTCCACAATCGCATCATATAGTATTGGCTATGGCAAAACGTATCCCGTGAAATACACCTGATGCACTAGGTTAAACATAAGATGAGAAAACGAGTAAGAATAGACATAGACTACCGCAAAGACTGCTGATGGGGTCTGAAAGACGTGCGGACACGTCTGAACAGTATGGCTGAAGGTCAGGAATTCACCTTCCTCTGCGTACCAAAGATGGCCGAAGACATGGAGCCGATAATTGCCCGCGGTGGAGGGGAAATTGTAAGAAGGGATATCAGGTCCTATGGTATTGTCATGTCGGTGCGCAAAAAAGCATAAAGGAGCAGATCTCTTTTCTCTGGTAATTTTCCCAGTGATGTTATTACAATCCAAGGTAGCAAATTCTCCCTTGATCCCGCCCCCGGTAACTCTCGACAACGAAAAAAGATCGGAGGCAGAGACAACGGAAAAGGTACTCATGAACAGGAAAAAGACTCCCATGGTCAAAGTCTCTCTGGTTATCGACAGAGATGGTCTTGCCAAATTCACCACCCTGCTGCAGAGCGGGATTCTCGTCGATGTCCCCCAGGGGGAATCCATTGGTGACTTCCTCGCATCTCTTCCCGGATTTAGCAGGGACTATATTGTGCAAAGAGTTCAGACCATTTTTCTGGATGGCCTTCCTGCCGATGACCTGAACCAGCAGCTCTTTGGCACAGGTGCAGTAGTGGCCATATCTGCTGCAATGCCTGGTCTTGCCGGCGCCATCTTCCGTAAAAACGGCATACATGCATCGCTCCGCACCACTGCCGATAAGGTCTCGTCAGAGTCTCCTGCAGCAAGCAAGCCCATCACGGTTCGCCTGAAACTGTTCAACATGATTGCTGTGGAAAAAGGCGGTCATATCCTGGGCAGCGGCTGCACCCTTGCTGCCTCGTCTCTGGCAAAATTTCTGGGCTACCGTCACACCCTTTCATCTCAACTCAAGAGCCTTGCAGTAAACGGCCGGAACATAAGCCTGCAGGAGCTTTTTCCTCTTCTGGAAAAAGAAGATGCCATTGAGCTCACAGTGAGGAGCAGCCATGCCAGCTGAAGGTCTCAAAGATATGCTGGGCCGCAAGGCTCTGACCCCGGTGGACCAGGCCCTCGCTATTCTTCTCCACGAGCTCTCCTCGCTCCCTCTGAACCATGAACTGCTCCCCTTGCCCGAGGCACTGGACAGGGTTCTCAGTGCTGAGATCCTGTCACCCGAGGATCTTCCCACGCATCCCCGCTCCACCATGGACGGCTTCGCAGTCCGAGCCGCAGACACATTCGGCGCTGGCCAGTCCATGCCCTGTTACCTGGAAATCGATGGAGAGGTTGCCATGGGCCAGGCCCCGGCCGGTGAGGTGCGACAGGGTAAATGTTTCCGCATTGCAACCGGTGGTCTTCTTCCCCGGGGCAGTGATGCAGTGGTCATGTTCGAACACACGATCCCTGTGGATGAGAAAATGATTGAGTTTGTGAAGAGTGTGGGGGTGGGAAGCAACCTCATCGAGCGCGGGGAGGATATTGAAAAAGGTCGACCAGCGCTGGCAAAAGGTCACCTTCTCCGCCCCCAGGACCTAGGTCTGCTGGCAGGTCTGGGCATTGACGAGGTGGAGGTGTACAGGAAGCCCAGGGTTGGAATCCTTTCCACCGGAGACGAAATAGTCCCCTGGTCTCAGTCCCCTCCGCCTGGAAAGATTCGGGACATCAACGGGATAACCCTCTCGGCCCTTGCTGTCCGCTGCGGGGCACAGGTCACCGATTACGGTATTGTCACAGATACCGAGGAACACTTTTTTGAAGGTGTCCAGCAGGCTGCAGCTGAAAACGACCTGGTCCTCTTTTCCGGGGGAAGTTCCGTGGGCATGCGGGATCTCGGAGAGCGGGTCATTGAAAAACTTGGCAACCCGGGTATCCTGATCCATGGCGTGGCCCTGAAACCCGGTAAACCGATTCTCATCGGCCTGAGCAACGGCTGCGCGATTTTTGGCCTGCCCGGGCATCCGGTCTCAGCCATGGTCTGCTTTGAGTTCTTTGTGGCCCCGGCCCTGCGGCTGCTCTCCGGTATCCCTGCACCGGAAAAGCCTCTCAAACCCACTATCAGGGCCAGGCTCGACAGAAACATCAACTCAGCAGCCGGCAGACTGGATCTGGTCCGGGTACAGCTGAAACAACAACAAGACAACTCTTTCCTGGCCACCCCGGTCCTGGGAAAATCCGGCTCCATCTCCACGCTTTCTCGAGCCCACGGCTATTTCCTCATTGAGGAACAGTCTCAAGGGCTTAACAAAGACACTCCTGTTGAGGTACATCTGCTGCAATGAACCAGAAAGATATCTATGTAAAAAATATGCCCCTGCCGCAGACCATACAGGCCTGGCAGGAAGCCTTACAAAAAATCAACTTCTTCAGTGGCGGTACAGTCACCACCATACCCGTTGACAAGGGTCTGGGCCAGGTTACTGCGGCTCCTGTTTTTGCAGGCCATTCCTCGCCCCCCTTTAATGCAGCGGCCATGGACGGCATTGCTGTTCACTTTGCTGATCTTGCCGCCGCCAGTGAGGCCTCGCCAATACGCCTCGCTGGAGAGTGCTTTGTACCGGTCAACACCGGCAATGCATTGCCCCAGGGTTTTGATGCCGTTGTGATGATTGAAGATGTGCATTATCTCAGCGAAGATGAGGTTGAGCTCTCCATCCCGGCCACCCCCTGGCAGCACATCAGAACCATTGGCGAAGATATCGTAACCACAGAGCTTATCCTTCCCGAAGGTCATAAAATCCGTCCCATTGACCAGGGAGCCATGCTGGCCACAGGGGTGACTGAAGTGCAGGTCAAAGCAGCGCCGCGGGTGGAGGTCATCCCCACCGGCTCAGAATTGATCCAACCAGGGGAGGCACCGGCTCCAGGCCAGATCATCGAGTTCAACTCCCGAATCCTGGCAGGCTATCTGTGCGAGTGGGGAGCCATGGCCAAACGGGGTGCCCCGGTCTCCGATGACCGGGAAAAACTGCGGCAGGCCATACAGGCTGCAGTACAAGACAACGACATCGTGATCATCAATGCCGGGGCCTCTGCCGGGACCCGGGATTATACGTCAACTGTGCTTGCAGAACTGGGAGAAGTGGTGGTCCACGGAGTGGCCATCAAACCTGGCAAACCGGTTATTCTGGCCATCGTTGACAACACCCCGGTTATCGGACTTCCCGGTTACCCGGTCTCGGCCATTCTTACCATGCGCCTCTTTGTCCAGGAGATGGTCTACAACTTCATGGGCATGCAGAAACCTGCAGCGCAGTGGGCCACTGCCCGTATGTCCAGACCCTTACACTCTGCCATGGGGGTGGACGAGTTTGTCCGGGTTACCCTGGGACAGGTGGGAAAAGGATTAATGGCCACCCCGGCCGGGAAAGGGGCTGGCGCTGTGATGTCCCTGGTCCGGGCCGACGGGATCCTTACCCTGCCGGCAGGATCAGAAGGCGTGGGAGCAGGAGAGGAGGTGCAGATTGAGCTGCTGCGGCCGCTCACCGATGTTCACTCCACCCTGGTGGCCATTGGCAGCCATGACAATATCATTGATATCCTGGCCAATCAGCTCCACAAAAATCGGCCGGTGATCCGCATCTCCTCCGCCCATGTGGGTTCCATGGGTGGAATCATGGCCATTCGTCGGGGGGAGGCCCATCTGGCCGGGAGCCACCTGCTCGACGAAGAAAGCGGTGAGTATAATATCTCCTTTATCAAACGTTTTCTCCCCGACACAGCTTTGCAGCTAATCAACCTCTGCTACCGGCAACAGGGATTAATCGTGGCCAAGGGGAACCCCCTTCACATAAGAGGATTCCAGGACATTGCTGACAGGAATTTAAGTTTCATCAATCGTCAGAACGGGGCCGGAACCCGGCTGTTGACTGACAAGACCCTGCGTGATCTGGATCTAAACCCCGCCGCCATTACCGGTTACGAGCATGAAGAATACACCCATATGAGTGTGGCGGCAGCCGTTGCCTGCGGCAGCGTGGATTGTGGAATGGGGATCCTGGCAGCAGCAAATGCATTGGGGCTCGATTTTGTGCCTGTTGCAGAAGAGCGCTACGACCTCATCATCCCGGAACAGTTTATAGGTGATGAAAAAAT
>CAYPEU010000102.1:0-4354 GCA_964409855.1 uncultured Desulfocapsa sp. | reverse complement strand
GTTTTTTCCGCTGTTGACTGAGAAAAGCGAATGCTCCGATGATCTGCAGATTTCGCTGCACAGCCAGGAGATGATACTCCTCCATGAACTTTTCATGATCCACTGGAATCAGATTTCCCAGGCTGTCCAGATAGATTTCCAGCAGCTCTTCCTGAAAATCATCTGGCAGGCTTGTGTAGGGGTCAATGAGCAGAGAGGCCAAGTCATATCCGAGAGGTCCCAGTCTTCCCCCCTGAAAATCAATGAAACAGACTTTTTCCCTGCAGATCATGATATTTCGTGACTGGAAGTCACGATGGAGAAAATATCCGGCCGGAATCTGGGCTGCCCGGTCTGCCAATTTGAAAAACTCTTCCTGTAAGCCAGCGGGTTCCTCTCTGCCCAGCAGATCCTGCCAGAATGCCTGAAGGAAATAAGCAGATTCCCGTTCCAGCATAACCGTCCGATCATATTGAGGAGTATCCCAGCACCACTTGGGATCAAAAGAAACTGCTCCTCTGACCTGCATCACTGCCAGCCCTTCGACAGCCTGCCGATACCAGGGACGGATGCCGGCAATAAAGCCATCTTCTCCTCTTTCCCGTTCCTGCAAGACATAATCGTGGAGCTTACAATCCCCCAGATCTTCAAAGAGGAGAAGGCCATACTCTTTATCCCAGCCATACTGTTCAGGAACCCGGCCCCCCTGCCGGAGCAGATGCAGACCAATGGCTCGTGCAGCCCTGGCCTCGGCAAGATCTTTTTCATCTAAGGCGGGAGGGGCAACTGCCAGGCAAAGCTTCTTCTTTCCCTCAGAAATGCGCCAAAATTTTCTACTGGAACCATCACCTGTCAGGGTCTCTACCTTCAGACCACCAGCGGTCGCTGCCTGCCTGCTCCCCTGTATCAAGCCTGCCTCAAGCAGGAGTTTGTGTATGGCAGTAAGGTTTTGTCTTTCATTTCCGTCAATCATGAATACAATGTAGTCATTGTTACTGAATCTCTGCAAGTGAATATTGATTGCGTCGCAGACAGGCGAAGAGTTCGAAAACTCTTTACCTGCTTCGTTGTTATGAATTTCATATACAATTTTTTTACTCAGCCATCTAATATTTTAAGTTTTTACGACTTTTATGCCTCTGACATTAACCAACAATTTCCGTGAATCCCTTAACAACAGGGAAGAGTTCACCATCACCTACGAACTGGTTCCCGGCCGAGGATCCAGCGGAAAGCGATTGGAAAAAATTCTGCAACTGGCTGAGGAGGCAAAACAAGACGGACGCATCAAGGCTCTTTCCATCACCGACAACCCCGGTGGTCACCCAGCACTCTCCCCCACTTCCCTAGGCCTTGACATCCAGGCATTGGGTATCTCCCCACTGCTTCACTTTTCCCTCAAAGACAAAAATCGTAACATGGCAGAAAGCCAGCTCTTTGAGTGCCATCGCCACAATCTGATCAATCTCCTTGTGATGGGCGGAGACTATCCCCGCCAAGGTTTTCATGGACAGGCCATGCCCGTTTTTGACCTGGACTCCACCCAGCTCTTGACCCTGATCGACCGCCTCCGTCACCACTCCCCTCTGGAAAAAGGGGTCCCTGGTGAAGTCATGGAACTCCCGCCTATGGATTTTTTTGCCGGTTGCGTGGTGTCCCCTTTCAAAACCCTGGAATCGGAACAGGTGTGGCAATACGTAAAGCTGCTCACCAAGATCCGCTGCGGGGCGCAGTTTGTCATCAGCCAGCTGGGCTATGACATGAAGAAATATGAAGAACTCCTTCGCCTCCTCCGGGAGCAGCAGCTGTCCATTCCCATCATCGCTAATGTCTTTGTTCCCAGCCTCCAAGTAGCCAGAATCATGAACAAGGGCAGAGTTCCCGGCGTTATCCTGCCGGACAGTCTCCTGCAGTGCATGGAGGAGGAGGCAAAGGGCGAGGGCAGGGGTGAGGAAGCAAGACTGCTGCGAGCCGCGAAAATGGTGGCCAGCCTTCGCGATATGGGCTACGCAGGAGTGCACCTCGGCGGCAACAATCTGGACTTCAACCGCCTCTCATTTCTCCTTGATAATACTGACGCCTTTTCCGGGAGAGGGCAGGAGTTGAGCAAGGAAATCCACTTTCCAGAGCCTTCCACCTGGTATCTGTACGGTGACTGTTCGCACGCTCCCCGCAAAAGAAATCTCCCTCTTCTGTTTTCAGCAAATGACCTGATCCACCGCCAGGTATTCAATCCAAATGGACGGCTGTTCCCCCTGGCGAGAAAGATCAGTTGCGTAGCTGAAAAAAACAATTCCTTACGTCGTTTCTACACCTTTGCAGAACACCTGATCAAAAAAATCCTCTTCCGTTGCCGCATGTGCGGGGACTGCACCCTGGCTGAGTCTTCCTACCTCTGCCCCCAGTCCGGATGTCCCAAAAAAATGATCAATGGCCCCTGCGGAGGCTCCAGCAACGGTTTCTGTGAGGTCTACCCAAAAGAGCGCCTCTGCCACTGGGTTCGCAGCTATCACCGGGGAATCGAACCCGACTGCAACAACCTCCATGGCCTGGAGTCGCTTCCTCCCAGGGACTGGTCCCTTAACAACAGTTCTTCCTGGCTCAATTTCTTTACCGGCAGAGACCACAACAATCTTTCCCTGCCTCCTGAAAAGAAGAAAGAAAACCCATAATTATTTGCTATCCCTTGATTTTTGTTCCTCTTTTCTGCTAACATATCAAATTATGCCAGTATCTTCCTGAACGTCATAAGCTTTCCGGAACGACCGACTTTGATTCGGCCCCACCTATTTACCATGGCTTATTGACCGAAGGCGCATCCGAAGCCCTGTAATCACACAATGCATACGCTTAAAGTTCAACTGGGACTCACACTCTCTGTACTCCTCTCTCTCAGTATGTTCCTGTTCGGCCTGGTACTGCTTATCCTCTGGCAGCGCAGTGCATTAAAACAGGAGATCGACACCAGTGAGAGGCTTCTCCACTTGGCTTCAATAACCCTCCAACCTTCTACCAGCTCTACAAACCCTGACCCGATTTCTCAGCAACTGTCGAAGTTCCTCAAACAAAACGGAATCGTCTGTCTCCAGTGGCAACAAAATGATTCATCCGTCCCCCTTCCTCTCGGCCCCTGTCCCCCTGACTTATCGCTGAACTCTCTTCTACAGGATGCATCAGAGCAGGGCAGAACAACAACCGCCTATTCCGGTATGACCTGGAACGGTTTCTTTTTTACAAGGCAGCATTTACTGGTGGCAGCTCCCTTGCAAACTGAAGACAATTTTCAGGGAAGCATAGCTCTTGTTCGTTCTCTGCAAGATGTTTCCAGCTCCATTCAAAATATACAAAAAATCTTTTTCGGATACCTGGTGGTCAATGTTCTGATCTTTGCAACCATCGGTTTTACCCGGCTGGTAACCATCGTCATACGTCCGATTCAACGACTTGCCCGCCTCGCCGATTCTCGATCAGACCTGGCTGACACCAGCTTTTTTCCAGGAGAAGGGTTTGGAGAATTCACCCAACTTTCCTTGAGCCTCAATCGATTATTGACAAGGATCGATGGTGACAAACAGGAACTGCGCTCAACCGTTGATTCCCTCAAAAAAGCAAACGATGAGCTGCAGAGAAACCGTAAGGAGATGCTCCGTGCCGAAAAACTGGCATCCATTGGCAGGCTTTCAGCAGGGCTGGCCCATGAAATAGGTAACCCGCTGGGTATCATTCAGGGATACATCGAGCTCCTGGCAGGGAGCACTCTGAGCGAAGAGGATCGAAAGCTTTTCAGCCAAAAGGGTGTACAGGAACTCACCCGTATCAACACACTCATCAGGAACCTTCTGGATCTCTCCCGAAAACCGGCTGCCGCGACTGTTGCGGCTGTGGAGATACATGGACTGCTTCGGGAGCTTATTGATACCCTTCGCATCAGAAAGACAGCCGTTGCAACTGGCTTTGAAACTGATTTTCAGGCCAAACACACAGAGGTCACTGCTGACAGCGACGGTTTACGCCAGGTCTTTCTCAACTGTCTTCTCAACTCCATCGATGGTATTGAAGAGAAGGCCAGTGACGAAAAGGGTCACATACACCTTTCCACCAGTAACGAAACGACAGAGGCAGACCAAGAGTATATCCTCATCACTCTCAAAGACAATGGCATCGGGATCAGTGAAGAGCATCTCGAGACCATATTCGACCCCTTTTTTACTACCAAAGAGCCGGGAAAAGGCACGGGACTGGGTCTCACAGTGGCGCACAACCTGATAGAAAAATCAGGTGGGCAGCTCAATATTTCCTCCACTGCAGGACAGGAAACAATCCTTACTGTCAGACTCCCCATCTCTTCCCAAGAATTGATGGCGTCGTAGATAAG
>CAYPEU010000101.1:0-4410 GCA_964409855.1 uncultured Desulfocapsa sp. | reverse complement strand
CCTGGGCATAGTTGGAGATCTCATACTGGATCAAGCCTGCCCCTGCAGTGAGTTCAGCAGTGATCTCATCCATGGCTGCAAGCGCATCTTCATCGGGAAGCTGCAGTGTGTCCCCCTTCACCATCTTTTCAAGGGGCGTGTTTTTCTCCACGGTCAGTTGATAGAGGGACAGGTGCTTCACGCCAAGGGAAAGGGCGGTTGCCAGGCTTGTCTGCCAGCTCCCTGGATCCTGCCCGGGAAGACCATACATGAGGTCAAGGCTGAGGTTGTCAAAGCCTGCCTGCCTGGCCGCCTCCACTGCCCTGATCGCCTCCTCTGCTGTATGGATACGCCCGATTCGCCCAAGCTCCTGATCATCAAAGGACTGTACCCCTATGGAGAGTCGATTGACTCCCAGATCCCGTAACAGAACAAGCTTGGCGCTGTCTACGGTTCCGGGATTGGCCTCCATGGAGACCTCCCCTGCAGGGGCCAGGGAAAAAAACGAAAAACAGGAAGAGAAAAGCCTTCTCAGCAGGCTGTTGGAAAGAAGCGTTGGAGTGCCCCCTCCCAGGAAAATTGTCTGGAGAGGCTCCATATGGCCCTCAGGCGATCTCTTCTCCGCCTCCCTATGCAGTGAGTCAACATAGCGTCCATGCAGCCCTTCCAGACCCGCATAGGAGTTAAATGAACAGTAGCTGCACCTGGCAGCACAGAAAGGAATATGGATGTAGAGGGAGGTGGTCATTTACCGCTGCTGCAGACCTTCCATGCTCTCCCGGCACTGTTGGGCTATTTCAGCCATCAGGCCATGGTCGGCAAAAGAAAAGCTGCCGTCCCCGATGATGAGGTGATCAAGGAGCTGGATCTGCATCAGGCTCCCCAACAGCGACAGGGTTCGGGTCAGCTGAAGATCCTGGGAAGAGGGCTCCAGGGAGCCGGAGGGGTGATTATGGGCAATGATCATGGCTGCAGCATTCTGCTGCAATGCCTTTTTGACCAGCTCCCGCGGATAGACGGTATTGATATTGATGGTGCCCTCGGCCACGGTCTCGCTACCCAGGATTGCATGGGAGGAGTCGAGATAGATAACAGTGAGGACTTCCTTTTTGAGCCCGCGCAGGGCATGGAGCAGATAGTCGCGAACCTCGTTGGAGGAGTGCAGATAGCGCTTTCCCTGGAGACGCTCTTCCAGGTAGCGGCGGGCCACCGCCTGGATAAAATGGACAGCAAAACCGTTCTTTGGCCCAATTCCTTTGATTTCCTGCAGACCGGTCAGCGGCGCCTCCAGCACGGCCGCAAGGCTGCCAAACTGTTGCAAGGCCGCCCTTGCCGGCACCTTGCAGTCGCTTCTTGGCGTTCCAAAAGAGAGGAGGAGCTCCAGGACCTCACCATCACTAAAGGTATCCAGTCCACGCTCAAGAAAGCGGTCACGGAGGCGCTGCCTGTGCCCTTCCCCCTTTTTCTGCCACTCTTCTTTTTCCATTACCTTGGCTCTGGGACCTTCCAGTTGACTATTTTGAGAGCTCCTTGGCAAACAACTCATTGGCAATCTTGGGATTGGCCTTGCCCTTGGTCTTCTGCATGAGCTGCCCGACAAAATAGCCCATGAGCTTGGTCTTGCCGCCCTTGAAATCTGCAGCCTGCCCAGGATTTTCGGCTATTATTTCCTGGACCATGGTCAGCAGTTCACCCTGATCCGAGACCTGCACCAGATTCTTCTCTTTGACCACGACCTCCGGATCCTTGCCCGACTCCATCATCTCCAAGAACACGGTTTTGGCAATCTTTCCAGAGATGGTCCCGTCCTCCACCATTTTCAGCAATCCGCCAAGCTGCTCAGGCTTCACCCTGCAGACCGTTACCTCCTCACCCTTGAGTTCCCGCATCAGTTCCGTCATGATCCAGTTGGAGACCTTTTTGGCCTGGCCGCCCCCCTTCACTGCAGACTCAAAGTAGTCCGCCAGATCCCGGGACGAGGTGAGAAGAACAGCATCATGTTCCGGAAGCCCGTATTGCTCTATAAAACGATCTTTTCTGGCATCCGGGAGCTCAGGCAGGTTTGCCCTGATCTCCTCAATCCAGCTCTCTTCAATGACGATGGGGACAAGATCCGGGCAGGGAAAATAGCGGTAATCATGGGCCTCTTCTTTGCTGCGCATGGACTCGGTCCTGTTCCGGTCAGCATCCCAGAGCAAGGTCTCCTGCACCACTTCCCCGCCATCAAGAAGGACATCGCGCTGCCGGCGCACCTCATACTCCAGGGCTGCCTGCACGTTTTTAAAGGAGTTCATATTCTTTAACTCCGTCCGGGTGCCAAATTCCTCCTGACCAATGGGCCTGAGGGAGATATTGGCATCACAGCGAAAACTCCCTTCCTGCATATTGCCGTCACAGATATCGAGATAACGGAGGATGGCATGAACCTTACGCAGATAGGCATAGGCCTCTGCAGGAGAACGAAGATCCGGTTCTGAAACGATCTCCAGGAGTGGGGTCCCGGTACGGTTCAGATCCACATAAGAAACAGGATCACGATCATCATGGATCAGTTTCCCGGCATCTTCTTCCATGTGCATCCGGGTGATGCCGATCATCTTCTGCCTTCCATCCACCTCAATCTCCACCTTGCCAAATTCGACAATGGGAAGATCAAATTGAGAGGTCTGGTAGCCCTTGGGAAGGTCTGGATAGAAATAGTTTTTCCGGGCAAACTGGTTAAAGGTATTGATGGTGGAATCTGTTGCCAGTCCCATCTTGATCGAATATTCCACCACCTTCTTGTTCAGAACAGGAAGGACACCGGGCATCCCCAGACAGACCTGACAGGTATGGGTGTTGGCTGGTGCCCCGAACTCGGTGGAACAGCCGCAGAATATTTTGGATTTGGTTTTCAGCTGGGCATGGATCTCCAGCCCGATTACGGTTTCAAACTCCATGATAGACTCGTCTCTGCTTCATCAATTTATTTTTAGAATCTCTTATAATCAGGCCTGTCAGGCTCCTTCCGCCCTGTTTACCCACTCACGCACCTTGAGCAACTCCTGGCGCCACTCCTCTCCGACTCTGACCTGCAAAAAGAGTCGAAACAGCTCCAGCACCAAGCGCTCCAGTTCTTCGAAGAGAAAAATCCGCTCCAGTATCATCCCTTCCCGCTCTTCCGGATTATTGTTGCTGCCGGATTCGCCACCTGTTTTGGGCAGTTTCACATTACGAAACTCCATCAGTGCCCCTGCCATGGTAAAATTCCATTCATAGTCATTGTAGACCAGCTGTATCCTGGCCTGCTCCAGCTTTTTCCCCATGACAAGACCGGTGCGCGCCTCCTGCAGTTCTGTCTGCAGACCGCGACAGATGAGCTTTTCGTTGGACTCCCCCTCCCCGTATTCGAGGAGCATGTGTTTTTCAAAGACCACGACAATATCGCCCTCTGCAGGGAGGGCCACCACACCACCGCGCTCCTCGCTTTTCCACCAGAGCCATGTCAAAAACTCCTGCCCTAGAAAGCGTTTTTCCGCTATGAGATCAACTAAATCCATTTTCTTCTCCTGACCCTTCTAATCTTACAAAAAACTTTCTGGGGTGATAGTCGCCAGTCTTTCCGCATCATCCTCATCCAGGAGGTGTTCACCGCAAAGATAGGGAATCTGCTGCATCAAGGTGAGTCCGAAGCTCTCCTTAAAAAGATCTTCGAGCAGGGCCTGTGCCTTTTTATTGGTGGAAAAAAAGAGCAGGGTCGAGTTTTCCAGATTCCAGCAGAGATCAAACACGGCAGGCATGGGCAGGGCCTTGCGCATCAACTCATTCTGAATGCGCTCCTTTATCTCCACCCGCATGGAGCGTGGTATTTTCGGAATCTGTTTCTCCTTTTTGACCCGCTCTTCCTCCTTCTGGACAAATTTTTTCACAATGGCAGAAGAGACCTTTCGCTCATCAATGCGCATGGACAGGGTCACATAGTTGCCTGCTGCATACGAAGCATAGTCAAACTCCGTATCGAACATGTTCAAAACCGAGACCCAGCCAATGGAACTCTCCTCATAGGTTTCGTCGATATCCCTAAAACCAAAGGCAACCACCCGATCCGCGATAAAATCCCATATATTTTCCGGCAAATCCCCTTCAACACTGAAGCGGACAAAACTTGCTGTTCCGTTTATAAATCCCATTTTCTTTTCCGTTAAGTGGTAGCCCAGATTATTCCATAAAAATTATGACCACCATACCTTATTCCTTGTCACTGGTCACATCAAATCTCCATTGCCTCCATTCCCCTCCCAAAGTGACTCCTGCTTGACTGGCTTCCTCCCGCATGATAGCCTTCCTTCATACTCTTTTTTTCTTGACACGGGAAAAATGACTTTGTATAAAGCCTAGCTTCATGGGTCGTTAACTCAGTCGGTAGAGTATCTGCCTTTTAAGCAGAGAGTC
>CAYPEU010000100.1:0-4563 GCA_964409855.1 uncultured Desulfocapsa sp. | reverse complement strand
CTTTCTTCTCATCTCACCAAATTCCTTCATATCACAACACCTTTCTAAAACCCCTAGGAACTGCCAAACATAGCGCAAACACGTTAGCTCCAAACAAAAACGTCCGAACAGTTTCCTGTTCGGACGTTTTTCAATCTTAACACTTCTTGATATCAGGCCTGCTGGGCCTTGCGCCATCCCTCTTCCTTGAGCCGCTTGACTCGTTCCACGGCCCAGGAACTGATGGACGAAAGATACTCTTTGGGATTACTTTCCTTCATGGCAATAATCTTATCGCGTTCATCTGCAATATCAGCAGTTTCCCCTGGATACATCTCCCGCCATGTGGCATAGCCTTCATCAAAAATAAACTGAGGATTCACATGGGCAGGATTCATGGTCAACTTGGTGATGGCAAACATCCTGGCAATATCCATGTCATATTCAATGACCCAGCCATTATCACCTACCATTGTTTCCTGATTAAGATCCTGTTCTGCGGAACAGGAGGGGCAAAAGAGTCGATCAATGACTTCCTGGCCCATGACATTATCGCGCAGATGAAATGATGCATCTTTTTGCCCACAACTGCATGTTCTTTTCACTTCCTGGCACATAGCTATCCTCCGCTGTATGGAATATTTTCATTCAGATTCTTTCTGACAAATTTTCATACGCACAACTATGCACACTTTTTCAGACTTTGTAAAGACAATAATGATTATTGTTCTCTTTTTGTGCCTATTTCTTCATGCTGGAAAACAACGCATCCACATCCAGGAGCTTGGCCAGATAATCATCCACCCTGCAGCAGACATTCTTTTCGGTCTCCTTCCATACCATGGGCAGTGAGGGAAACAAGAGGAAGGTGACGACATGTCGTGAACAGCCTAGGACGAATTGGAGCATATTAGATATTCAACTATCCTACTGGAGAGGGATGGGAGAGCGGCCTCATCATGGGAGATAAAAAGGATATTATTTCAAACCGCTGCAAGGGGACAGGTTTATCCTGACAGGGGTTGCCAGCTTTTTCTTCCCTCTACTTTTCACCATCATTTTCTTCGTCAGGAAAATCCTGTAGATCTGCCTGCTCAACAATGGATCCGGGAATCGTTTTTTTGACCTTGACCCCAAGCCGGGGAAAACGATCCACCTGCGAGACCAGGTTGCCCCGCCCCTGGGTCAGGCGCAGCATGGCACTGTCGTAACTGGTCTGCAGGGTATGGAGCTGTTTTCCCATACGCTCCATATCCTCGGCAAAGGAACAGAATTTATCATAGAGTGCTGCTGCCCGCTCGGCAATTTCCCTGGTATTCCTGCTCTGCTGTTCGTAGCGCCAGATAGACTCTATGGTCCTGAGGGTGGTGAGAAGGGTGGTGGGACTGACCAAAATAATCTTTTTCGCCACGGCCTCCCCGAACAACCGATCATCTGTCTGAAAGGCGCTGACAAATGCGGCCTCCACCGGCATGAACATGAGAACAAAATCCAGGGAGCGAACTCCGTTCAATGACCCGTAATCCTTTTCCCCCAACAGCTTGATATGCTCCCGCACCGCCCCCACATGGGAACGGAGAAACGCGGCTTTTTTCTTATCATCATCACAGTTCACATACCTCTCCCAGGCAGAGAGAGAGACCTTGGAATCAACAATGACGTCGCGCCCTTCGGGAAGATGGACGATCACATCAGGACGCTGCAGACGATTTTTTCTGTCGCGGAGCACGGACTGGGTCTCATATTCAATCCCCTTGCGCAGGGCTGACTGTTCCAGAACCCGCTCCAGGACCAGTTCCCCCCAGCTGCCCTGCACCCGCCTGTCCCCTTTCAAGGCCTTGGTCAGGTTGATGGCCTCTTCATTGATCTGCTGGTTCAGTGTGCGCAGGGACTCTATTTCCCGCTGCAGGGCGGCACGGTCCCTGGTATCGCTGAGGTGGATATCGTCCACCTTTTTCTGAAAAGAGGAGAGCTGCTTGTGAAAAGGGGCAAGGAGATTTCCCAGTTGCTCCTTACTCTGACTACTGAAATGACCACTTTTTTCTTCAAGAATGGACTGGGCAAGTTCTGCAAACTGCAGGCGCAGCTGATCCCGTGCCTGCTCAAGCAGCTCCAGTTTTTCAACTGATCGCAGCTTTTCCTGCTCTATCCGGGTCTGCAGCCGGGCATTGGCACTTCTCTGCTCAGCATCCCGCTCCTGCAGCTCCCGGATCTGCCTCCTCTGTCCATCACCTTCCTTGCGAAGATGGTTCATCTGTTCCAGGCGTCCCTGGGCAGAACTGAGTTCCTCGAAGGTATGGCGGCTTTCTTCCACCAGGGCTGCTTTTTCAGCTGCCAGCTGATCACACTGCTGACGAAGCGCATCATGCACCAGGACTCCCGCTGCAATACGCTCCTCCAAGGCCTTTTTTTCAAGATCCGCAACGACAGTCAATTGCCCTACAGCACTTTTTTGCCTCACTCTGAAAAACAACCACAGGAAAAAGCCTGCAAGGATCACAGCAGTGATAAACGCCCACAGGCCAACATAGAGAAGCTGAGAGAAGTGTGGCAGTTGATTGAACCAGACAAAAAACCGATTGGCCGGAAAAGTCAAAACAGCTTCACCTGAAAGACAACGGCTTGATAACGTAACACGACCCCATCTGGAGTGATCTGTTCGAGAGAAAGTCCACTGGAGATAAGATCTCTCTCACGGACGATCCGGTTGTTGATTATGATCAGGCGCCTTCCTGTGTCCTCAGCATAGGCATGCCCGGCAAAAGAGAGTGGTGGAATCTTGTTTCGAATTCCGGGCGACAGCTCTTCAAGGAGTGGCAGAGCCTCGGGAAGCTGTGGCTCTTTTTCCTCAACAACAGCCTCATTCACAGGAGGGGGAACCGACCTGCGTTGCTCTTCCACCTCTGTCACCGCCCCATGTACCTCCTGGGCAATCTGTTCCCTGTTTTCCTCAACAAGACCTTCAGCAACAGGAGAGGGAAGCGATCTGCTTTGCTCCTCCGCCTCTTTCACTGGTTCACCTACCTCCTTGGAACTCTGTTCCCTGATTTCCGGTGACAGGCTGACAGATTTTGGAGGGGGCTCCGAAACAACAGAGACCTGACGGGATGCCGGAGGAGGGGATATGACAAGAGGTGACAAAAGTTGCTTCTCCTCTGGAGGTTGGGAGGCCCTTTCCCTTTGCCCCTGCCACCAGAACAGGCTGCCGCCACCAAGAAGAAGCAGCACCACAACACCTGCGAGCCACCCGCTAATCGGCTTACGAGTTGGCCTGCGGGAAGGCAACTGAGAATGGTCGGCCTGAAGATCCGGCACGCCATCCTTTCTCCGTTCCTTCTCAGACTTTTTCAATGCTTCCAGAATATAAGACATACCGTGTTCTTTCCCGGGACCTTGTTTTTCCCGGCTATTGGCTGATCTCCAACGGAACTATTCCTGTACTTCCGCCTCGTTATTCACTTACTTCGGGTTGTGTCTCCAGGGGTGGTGCCCCTCCTGCAGTCGGACTCTCCTGGATAAACGCTGTTATTTCTTTTTTTTCCTGCGGAGAAACAACAGCGCTGGGAATTGCCATGGATACGGACTCATCTTCCAGCTTCAGCATCTGCTCTGTCCCTGGTTGTGACACTGATTGCAGAGAAATCTGTCGGGAGGAAAAAAAAGTAGCGGCAGCAGTGCCAAGCACAAAAAGTAAAAAGGCCAGCAAAAGAGTGCGCCACAGACTCCTTCCCCCTTTTTTTCTTCTTCCTCTCTCTCCCCTCTCTCCCAGTACTTCCCTGGCAGCCTGGTCAACAATCTTCCTGCTCACCAAATACTTTTCTTCCACATAGGCACCGAGCAGGGCGCGGTCACAAAGCACATTAATGAGCCGGGGAATGCCGCAACTTAACTCGTAAATCCTGACAAGAGCTGGATGGGAAAAGAGTTTTTCCGTTTCCCCGGCCATTGCCAGACGATGCCTGATGTAGGCAAAGACATCATCCCTTTCCAGGGGCAACAGATGAAAACGGGAGGTTATACGCTGATTGATCTGATCAGTTCCTGGTTGTTCCAATAACAGCCTCAACTCGCTCTGTCCCAAGAGGATAATTTTCAATAATTTTTTTTCGTCTGTCTCCAAGTTAGTCAACAGACGGAGTTGTTCCAAGAGATCAAGACTCAGGTTCTGTGCCTCATCAATAAGCAGAGCCGTATTCCTTCCCCTGGCATGGGCCTCAAGGAGATAGTCATTAAGCCTGTCGATATAGAACTTTGTACTGCGCTCCCCCTCTGTCAATGGAATATGGAACTCATCACAGATGGTTTCAAGGAGTTCAAGGACTGTCAGACGAGGATTGACGATCAGGGCAACATCGGTGTTATCCGGAAGCTGCTCCAGAAAACAGCGGCACACCGTGGTCTTGCCTGTGCCGACATCTCCGGTCAACAGGATAAAACAACCGTCACTGGATATCCCATACAGGAGATGGGCCAGGGCCTCCCGATGCAACTCACTCATATAGAGATAACGGGGGTCCGGGGCTATGGAGAAAGGTTTTTCCTTGAGTCCGAAGTAATTTATATACATCACGCTCATTACAAAAA
>CAYPEU010000099.1:0-4795 GCA_964409855.1 uncultured Desulfocapsa sp. | reverse complement strand
TCCGGATCGATTGCGGCAGATGATTGAAAAACTGCTCGACAACGCAATCTCCTTCCATACTCCGGAGACACCGGTTACCCTGCAGCTTCAGTCCAAATGCGACACTTTGGAACTGCAAATCTGCAATGAGGGGCCCCCTATTGCCCCGGACATGCTGGGCCAGATCTTCAATTCCATGGTCTCACTGCGCACCCAGAAAGAAGCCACCCCCCATCTGGGCCTAGGCCTCTATATCGTACGCACAATTATTGAACACCATATGGGAACTATCCGGGCAGAGAACATGAAAAACGGAAAAAAGGGAGTCTGCTTCATCGTCACCCTTCCCCGCAGCAGCAAAAACATGCAACTGGTAACGGAACAATAAAAACAGATGAAGAGCCCGGACAGAAAGACAGTCTCAAAACTTGATGAACTGCCGAATATTGGCAAAGCGATGGCGGCTTATCTCCAATTGATCGGCATTGATCATCCACAACAACTGCCTGGGAAAGAGGCCGTTGAACTGTATGAAAAACTTTGTACAAGAACAGGGAAAAGACATGACCCCTGTGTGATTGATGTCTTTATGTCGGTTATCCATTTCATGGAAGGGGGAGACCCGCTTCCATGGTGGGCTTTTACCGATGAACGAAAAAAACAATCCCTGACAGCAAAAAACACAGATGGAGACTACGGGCGATGAGCGAAGAGATCGATTTAGACTATTTCAAGAAACGCCTTGAAGAACGCTACAGGGCCATTTTGGATGAACAGGAAGCCAAGAAAAAAGGTGCGGCACCCGTGGAGCTGGATCAGGCTCGACTAGGTCGCTTATCCAGAATGGATGCCATGCAGCAGCAGGCAATGAGTCAGGCAGCTGCCCGCCTCATTGATATTGAACGCCAGCGTATCCAGACGGCACTGAAACGTATCCAATCTGGCGAGTATGGCTACTGCATGCTCTGCGATGAGGAGATTGCTGAAAAACGTCTCCAGTTCGACCCCAGTCTCCTCACCTGCATCTCCTGCGCCCAGGAGGCAGAAGAGAAATAGAATCTGTCAATCTGAAAAAAATCCTCAGCCAAGGAGAAGACTGTCGTCGGCAAGCTCTTCTCCTCTCACCTTGCTGAACATCTCAAGCAGGTGCGGCACATCCAGCCTGTCCCGCTCCTCGCCAGCCACATCCAACACGATTTTCCCCTGGTGCAGCATCACCGTACGATCGCCGCTGGCCAGGGCATCTTTCATGGAATGGGTGACCATCATCACGGTGAGCCCAAACTCCTCTACCACGGTGTTGGTCAGATCAAGGATAAACGCGGCCATGCGCGGGTCAAGGGCTGCCGTGTGCTCATCAAGGAGAAGGAGGCGGCTGTCAGACAGGGTGGCCATGACCAGGCTCACTGCCTGCCGCTGACCGCCGGACAGCAGACCAATGGAGTCGCCAAGCCGATCTTCCAGACCAAGCCCCAGGATAGCAATACGCTCCTGAAAGAGTTTGCGCCGCCTGGATGACAGGGCCAGGCGCCAGCCCCGCCGCTTGCCCCGACCAAAGGCCAGGGCCATATTTTCTTCAATGGTGAGTGTGGCACAGGTCCCGGCCAGGGGATTCTGAAAGACTCGGGCCGCGTACTTGGCCCGCTTATGGACAGGCCACCTAGTCACATTCACTTCGTCTATCTCCACCCGTCCTCCGGATATGGGTGTCTCACCACTCACTGCGCCAAGAAGGGTGGACTTGCCCGCTCCGTTAGAGCCGATAATGGTCACAAACTGGTGCTCGGGAACAGTCAGGGAAATGCCGCGCAGGGCCTTATTTTCCAGGATGGTATTGGCATTAAAGGTAATGCGGATATCTTCCAGATGGATCATCTCTTCCTCACCTCGTTACCGCACTCAGCCGCATCTTTCCCTTCATCTTTGGGGCGATGAGGGCAATGGCAACCAGGGCTGCAGTGATCAGATTCAGATCCGATGCCTGCATGCCGAACATGCCACTGCTCAGGGCAAAGGCCACGGCCAAGCGATAGAGGATGGAACCAACAATGACAGCGAGCACGGCCACCCAGATCCGCCTCCCCGGTATCAGAGTCTGCCCCAGAATCACGGCAGCAAGCCCCACCACAATGGTTCCCACACCAGAGGTCACATCGGCAAAGGAATTGGACTGGGCAAAAAGGGCGCCGGAAAAACCAACTAAGCCGTTGGACAGGGCCAGGCCAAAGTAGGTGTAAAAACCGATACTCCCTCCCTGGGCCGCGACCATGCGCTCGTTGACACCGGTTGCCCTGAGGCCAAGGCCAAAGTCACTGGAGAGGAGGCGAACGATAAAAAAAGCTGAGAGAAAGACCAGGAGAAAGACCAGCCCCAGGTGGACATAGAGCGGATCCAGTCCGAGATTTTCAAAGGACGTGAAGATGGTGGGTTCGCCCAGAAGAGCTATGTTGGGACGGCCCATGATCCGGATATTGATGGAAAAGGCAGCGATCATGGTGAGGATGGATGCCAGCAGATGGAGAATCCCGCAGCGCACGGCAAGAAATGCCGTGACCAAGCCGCACAATGCCCCGGACACCATGGCAAGACCGGTGGCCAACCAGGGATTGACCCCGGCAACAATGGCCGTGGCTGCCACGGCCCCGCCCATGGGAAAACTCCCGTCCACAGTGAGATCTGGAAAATCCAGAACCCGAAAAGTCAGATAGACGCCAAGGGCCACCAGCCCATACACCAGGCCAATTTCCAGGGTACCAAGAAAAGCAAAAAGAGACATCTGATACTCAACTCTCTCTTTTTCTACTTCTTGATACTCGATGCCCGCTTGACCATGGCCTCGGGCAGAGTAATTCCAAGCTTGTCTGCAGCCTGCTGGTTCAGAAACAGGTCAGATCCCTTGGCAAAGGTGACCGGGATCTCACCGATCTTCTTGCCCTGGAGTACGGCCTCCACATAGTCGGCAGTCTGCACACCCACCTGGTAGTAATCAAAACCAAGGGAAGCCACTGCGCCGTTCTCCACAAAGGAGGTCGATCCTCCAACCACTGGAATCTTTGCCTGATTGGCAACGCCGACCAGGGCATCAATGGCACTGGCCACGGTATTATCGGTGGGGGCGTAGACCACCTGGACCTTGGGAGCAATGATTCTGGCAGCAGACTGTACATCAGCGCTTTTGAGTGCCGTGCCTTCCACTACCTGGATCTTTTTGGCACTGGCCGCACTTTTCAGCAGATCCACCAAGGCCACAGCATTGGCCTCACCCGGGTTATAGATCACACCGATGGTCTGAAGACCCGGAACGAGCTCCTGCATCAGGTCCACATGCTGGGCCACAGGGGTCAGGTCAGAGAGACCGGTCACATTGGCGCCTGGGTGCTCAAGGTCCTTGACCAGCTTTGCCCCCAGCGGATCGGTCACTGCAGTAAAAACCACCGGAATAGTGCGGGTGGAGGCAGCCAGGGCCTGGGCAGTGGGGGTGGCAATGCCAACGAGCACATCAGGTTTTTCTCCCACAAACTGCTTGGCAATCTGCACCGCAATGGCCGGATTGCCCTGGGCAGTCTGATAGGTAAACTCCAAATTCTTGCCTTCTTCATATCCCTTGGCCTTGAGGCCGTCGAGGAGTCCCTGGCGGGTTGCATCAAGGGCCGGATGCTCGACGATCTGGGAAACGGCCACCTTGTAAGTCTGGGCAAATGCGGCTCCTGCATTCACTATCACCAGGGCCGCCGCACAGAGAGCGGAAATAACTTTCAGTCTTTTCATGACAATCCTCCAAGAGGTAAAATATGGCTATTTTAGATTAAGGCTTTTCTCTCAAAGGTCCTACAATAGACATCTCTGTCTCTTTTGTCACCCAGAGACTGCTGACACCCATGGTTTTCTCTGTCCTCTCTTTTCGCTCAGGTCGCTTCCAGAAGAGCTGAACAAACATAACCCGTTAAAAAAGTTCATTATCAAGAATCAACGAAGCAAGAGAGATCACACCGACAATCTCTCCTTCTTCTTCCACCGGAGCTCTTCGAATGCTGGCCCTGTATATCAGGCGAGCGACATAACGTATATCCATATCAGCCGGTACGGTGATGACCGGTTTTGTCATGATTTCATAAACATTCACCTCAGCTGGAGAACGGTCAGCCAAGATTACGCCCTTAATGAGATCTTGGACAGCCACTATGCCCCAGGCATCATCAGCATGCCGTTTTCGAACCAGAAGACATCTCACGTTTTCAGAACGCATTTTAGCGGCAGCCTCTTGGGAAGTGGCCATACCGTCAATAGACATAATCTCTTTCTGCATCACGTCTCTTGCCCGTATTATTGAGGTGTTGTCAGGACTCATAATATTTTCCTCTATAGAATAGATACCATCTCTTAAAAATAACTTTTCCGCACTTCTTCTCTAAATTTTTCCATCTGGCTTTCCAGACCTACTACATGCTCAACCGGAAGCACAAAGGCAATACCTGTTCCCGGCTTATGGAATTCTCCCGTCTCCTTGATCGTGTCCAAAATTTTGCCAACACGATGCTCTTCAACAAGGAGCATGACAATGTCAGTCTGTGCCTCAAGGGAAAGGCCAAAAAAGGTTTTCGCCTCACGAATGCCGGTTCCCCTGGCCTGGATAATTGTTGCCCCGGTAGCTCCAGCCCCTTTTGCAGCATCCACAATATTATCTGTGATATCCGGCTTTACCGAGGATAAAATAAGTTTAAAGCGCATTCCTGTTCTCCATTATTTTTTTCTGCTCTGTTTTTTACTAAGCATCCAGCGAAACCGCTTACCCTTTTGTGCGCCATTCCATCAGCTG
>CAYPEU010000098.1:0-4835 GCA_964409855.1 uncultured Desulfocapsa sp. | reverse complement strand
CAGTCACAAGATAGAGGGCGGCGACCAGATCCATGCCATTGACCGCTATCTTAAACTGGCGCGCCTGATGGACTGTGATACTTCTCAGATCGAGTACCCTTTTCCACCTCTGCCAGCTGTTGCCGAACTCTTGGCCTCTCTCCCTGCTGAATTCTGTATCATGGCCCCCTCTGCCGGTAAGGAGGCCAATCGCTGGCCTGCTGAGCGTTTCGGCCAACTGGCAGCCGAACTGGATCTCCCGTCAGTTGTGATCTCCAGTCCTGCCGACAGCCACATAGTCGAAGAGGTTGTGGCAGCAAGCAAGGGAAAGGCTATCAATCTTGCCGGGAAGACTGGCCTCAAGGAACTGGTTGCCCTCATTTCCAGGGCCCGTTTTTTTATCTGTAACGATACCGGTCCCATGCATATTGCCGCTGCCCTGGGCGTCCCTGTCTTTGCCATCTTCGGGCCGGCCAACCCGGTCAGGACAGGTCCATATGGGAATACCCACGCTATTATTCAGGAGAAACTTTCCTGCACTCCTTGTTATGCGCGGAAACCGTGTACAAAATATAATTGGCGATGTATGAATGATCTGACAGTGGACAAGGTGCTTCGTGAAATTCAAAAGCTTAAGCTAAAAGATGAAGAAAAAGAGAGTATCGAACATCGAACAGAAAATTTTAAACCGCAGATCTAAAAAGCAGATCGATATTCCTTATTCCCTATTCTGCGGTTCGTTTTAGGATAATCCCTCGGCCCAACACCAATGAACTCAATCTGATAACCTCTACCCCCTCTCTATCCTGTGCGTACATCACTCATCATCACCACCTACAACTGGAAGGAGGCACTGGAGTTATCCATCCTCTCTGTCTTCAAACAGGTTCAGCTTCCTTCTGAGATCATCATTGCCGATGATGGTTCCAGGGACGACACACGACAACTCATCGAGTCATTGCAAAAGGAAGCTCCTGTCCCCCTTGTCCACTCCTGGCAACATGACAAGGGTTTTCGCCTCTCCAGAAGCCGAAACAAAGCCATATCCATTGCTCAAGGTGACTATATTATCCTCATAGACGGGGATATCGTCATAGAAAAAAATTTTATCGCTGATCATCTCACTGCCGCTCGTGAAAATTTTTTCATTCAGGGCTCCCGTGTCCTGCTCAACGCAGAATCAACCGACAGGGCTCTGGCAAATAAAGGTCTCTCCATCTGCCTGACTGACCCGGGCGTAGAAAACAGAAAAAACTGTATCCGCTCAAACCTGCTCTCTAAGCTCTTCAGCTTTTCCTCCACACGGCTTGCCGGAATCAAAACCTGTAACTTCGCCTTCTGGCGCAAACATGCCGAGGCAATTAACGGTTTTAATGAAGATTTTGTTGGTTGGGGGCGTGAAGACTCAGAATTCACGGCAAGGTTGTTACAATACGGGGTAAAGAGAAAGAACCTAAAATTCAACGCGCTGACCTACCACCTCCATCACCAGTCCAATTCGCGTCAATACCTGAAAGAAAATGATAAGATTCTTGTCAACACCCTGCAAAACAAGCTGAAGTGGTGCGAAAACGGCCTATCAGGCCACAAAGGGAGAGGTGTACCGTCGGCTCAATGAACTCTTATGAAGGATGAAAAAAATTCCTGCAACAGGAGAGGGAGGGGTGCTCTTTTCAGTCTCGGGTCAAAGGCGGAGAGGGCGGAGGTGTCCAGGAAGAGTTCAACTCGTTGAGCTTGGCGTATTTAAAGAAACTGCCTTCAAAATTTCCCACGGCTATAACAAAACCCGGCCAACCGTCAAGAATACCTAGCTTAAGAAAATAGAGCTTACAAAAAGACCAGAGTCCACGCCCCAAGGCCTTGCCCATCCCCCCTTTTTTTCCCTTGTCCGCAAGTTTTTCAGCCCCGAGGCTGGAATATTTATTGGCCTTGTGGAGCACCTCTTCCAGGTCCTTGAACGGAACCTGCCAGATGGCGTGTTGAAGGTATCCGGGAGGTGCAGAGGATATGATCTGGTAGGCTTCGTGAACCATATCCAGTTCAAAGGCCAGTGCCCCTTTTTTAAAGAGCTGGGGTTGACGATAGTCGGGATAAAATCCTGAGTGCTTGATCCAACGTCCCATAAAAAAATTCCTCCGGGGTACATACCAAGCCTCGGTTTCTCCTGGAGCAGCAATCTTCTGCAGAATCTCATCCCGCACTTCTCTGGTACAGCGCTCATCTGAATCAAGACTGAAAATCCAGTCATGTGTGCAGGCGGCCATTGCCCTGTTACGAAGATCGCCAAAACCTTGAAAATCAACCTGGACCACTCGTGCCCCCATGGACTCGGCAATGGTTGCCGTGTCATCCGTGGAGTGAGAATCGACCACCACAATCTCATCGGCCCAGAGGACGGAGTTGATGGCATCTCTGATTTTCCAGGCCTCATTGTAGGCGATAATATAAACGCTGATTTTACTCATTAACGCTTGGGAGGCTGACGTTTTTTTCCACCTGCCAATTTAACAATGAGCTGGTTGGACATGGCCTGCCTGCCGGCCATGGCTTTAAAAAGCTTACGGGAAATATGAGGATATTTTTCTATAATTTCATCCAGCTTATTGCCCGGGTATCGCTTGACTGTAGATCTCCCCAAAGAGACAATAGTTGCATTGCGTGATTGACCTAACAGGGCTTCCGATTCACCAAAATACTCTCCTGGTTCTGTAATCTCAGCAATTTTTTTCCCGCTCTTCACAACTGAAAGGCCACCTCGTACAAGTCGAAAAAAATCACTATCCGAATTTCCCTCACGTATTATGGTATCTCCATCTTCATACTCTTCCAAATCCGTATCCAACAGATAGCCGGGCAGACTCTCCTTGTGGGCCACGGTTCTTTTCAGGGCCTCATCCACACTGGTTATTCCCTGACGCACCTTTTCAATGGCTGCCTTACGCAGTGGCACCATTCCTTCCTGAACAGCAACCTTACGCAATTGATCTTCTGGAACTTCCGCACTGATAGCCTTTGACACCTCATCGGTGACTTCCATCAATTCAAAGAAACCGACCCGTCCCTTGTAGCCCAGGCCATTACATTCAGGACAGCCAACAGGACCATAGGTGATCACGTAATCAACCTCTTCCTCATTGAAGCCCATGCTCAGCAATTCCTCTGGATCACGCTGTTCCGGTTTTTTGCATTTCTGACAGAGCCTGCGGCCCAGTCGCTGCGACAGGACCATGGTCACAGAAGAGGCCAGCATGAAGGAAGGAATACCAATATCAAGGAGACGTCCGATGGTGGCTGCACTGTCATTTGTATGAAGGGTGGAAAACACCAGATGACCGGTCATGGCAGCCTTGATGGCGATTTCAGCGGTTTCAATGTCTCGAATCTCACCCACCATGATGATATCAGGATCCTGACGGAGAAAGGCCTTCAGAGCTGCGGCAAAGGTCATCCCCACATCAGCATGGACATTGACCTGGTTGATTCCTTTAAAGTTAAACTCAACCGGATCCTCAGCGGTAAGAATCTTGATATCCTCTGAGTTCAGTGAGTTCAACGCCGAATAGAGGGTCACCGTTTTACCTGAACCGGTGGGACCGGTAACCAGCAGCAAGCCCTGAGGTCGATTAAGGCAGCGTTTCAGGGCCTCAAAGGTCTCTACCTCAAAACCGAGTTTAGTCAAATCAACATTCAGAGAACCTTTGTCCAGAATACGCATGACAACTGATTCGCCGAACAGGGTAGGAAGAGTGGAGACACGGAAATCAACTGATCGGTTTCGTCCGAGCCGCATCTTGATACGACCATCCTGGGGAACACGACGTTCTGTGATATCAAGATCTGCCAGGATCTTTAAACGGGCCACCATGGCATTTTTGATGGTCAGCGGCAGATTCATGGACTTAAAAAGAGAACCATCCTTACGATAACGAACCTGCATGGTCTTCTCATAGGGCTCCACATGGATATCGGAGACCCCATCCTGAACCGCCTTGATAAGAATACCGTTGACGAGCTTGATAATGGGGGCATCAGAGGCGGCAAACTGCTCATTCCCGATGTCTTCCTCGATCGATTCAATCTCAAAATCATCAGCTGCCTCAGCCACGATGCTGCCAAAGTCATCGATTTCGGTAACGGCCATCTCCTCATCGCCTTCGTCACCTCTAGTCGTTAAAAAACTCTTGACCTCCTCTTCATCGATACCGTAATAGGTCTTATATGCCTCTACAAGATCATCTTCCATGGAGACACAGACGGCAAGGTCCTTCCCTAATGTCTCCTGGAGTTTTTCCACGGCCTCTGTGTCCGTGGGCTCAGCCATGGTAATCTGCAGAGTGTTTCCAGCCAAACGAAGGGGAAAGGCCATGAAATCCTTGGCCAATTCATAGGACATCAAAGAGATGACATCTTTACTCGGCGGCTCCTTGCTGATCAGGACAGGAGTAAAGTTGTGCTGGCGACTGAGAAAATTAAAAATGGTGTCGTTATCGATATAATCAAACTGACGCAGGATGGCTCCCAGCCTGCCACCATTTTTCTTCAGCTCTTTTTTGGCAGAATCCAGCTGGGCCGGGGTGATATAACCAGCCTTACTCAAAAGCTCTCCGACCTTGACCTTTCCTGCACCTGATCGATCTTTAACAGTGCCTTTCAGGGCGCTTTTTCTTTTGGGTGCTTTTTGTTTTACTGCCATCTCAGCTGGATATTAAAAATATAAAGATATAGAAAAAATTACGCCACTGACCGCTATGGTGTGTATAGCTCAACCACTTATAACAATACAAGCTTTTTTCTAAAAAAACAAACGGGTTAAAAAAAGATAAACTTTTCTTAACCCGTTATCCTGAACGTCCCTG
>CAYPEU010000097.1:0-4869 GCA_964409855.1 uncultured Desulfocapsa sp. | reverse complement strand
TGAAATTTACTCCCAGGGAAGAGGGTTGCGCATCGTAAGGATTAGGCGAATTGCCGGAACCGTCTGTGGTGTTCTCCAAGGCAAAGGAGGAGTCATCGAGGATGATGTCTCGGATTTCGCTTATGCCCTGTTCCGCCACCTTCCTGGCAATATCCGCAACTTTCTCTGAGATCAGGAAGGGGTCGCCGGAACCGGAAATATAGAGATTGTGTTCTTTGTCGAGAAACAACCGGGTGGTAAAGTGAAAGTCCGGGCCAAGGAGTTCAAGGGCTGCCAGGCAGGTGATAAGCTTGATGGTTGAGGCAGGAATAAAGTTTGTCTGCAGATTTTTGGCGGCAACAACTTTGCCGTCCTTGCTGAGCGCATAACCACCGTTCTGTATATATTTCTGCAGGGTAGCAAGCTCTCCCGCCTGAGAGGGATGCGGAAGGAGGGTGAAGAAAAGGAAGAGTGCGAGTGCTCCGGGAACAGATGTCTGTCTCAAGAGGTGTCGCCACCCCCCCAATGATTTCTTGTGGATTGCGCAAGAAATCATTGGCAGGTATCGACAGATAAGGCTCTTAAATCTTAGGCAGTTTGGCCATGGATGCTTCAATGGCCTCTTTCGGGTAATCATAGTTATGGAGATCCCCGGAAAAGTACTTGTCGTAGGAGGCCATGTCAATGAGACCGTGACCGGAAAAGTTGAAGAGGATGGTCTTGGGATCATCCTTGTCACGGGTGGCCTCGATAATGGCACCACGTATGGCATGGCAGGTCTCAGGTGCAGGGATGATTCCCTCTGCTCTGGCAAAGAGGACACCGGCCTCAAAACATTCGAGCTGGTGGACCTTGATCGGGTCGATGATGTTTTCCCGAACCATTGCCGACACTATGGGGGCCATACCGTGGTAACGGAGACCGCCGGCATGGATTCCCGGAGGAATAAAGTCATGTCCCAGGGTGTACATGTTGAGCAGCGGCGTTGTCTGTGCTACGTCGCCGAAGTCATAGGCCAGTTTACCCATGGTGAGCGAGGGACAGGAGGCGGGTTCCACCCCGACAAAGCGGATCTTTTTGCCATCCAGATAGTCGGGGACGTAGGGAACGGCCAGACCTGCAAAGTTTGAGCCGCCGCCGCAGCAGCCGACAATGACATCGGGATAGTCACCTGCGATCTCCATCTGTTTTTTTGCCTCCAGGCCGATGATGGACTGATGCAGAATAACATGGTTGAGGACAGAGCCCAGGGCATAGTTGGTATCATCACGGCTGGCAGCATCCTCGATGGCCTCGGAGATGGCAATGCCCAAGGAGCCGGCGGTGTCAGGATACTGTTCCCTGATTTGGCGGCCGATGGTGGTGTCTTCGCTTGGACTGGCCACGATATCGGCACCAAAGGTGTGCATCATGGATTTACGGTAAGGCTTCTGGTCAAAGGAGACACGTACCATATATACCTTGCACTCGAGCCCGAACTTTTGGGTGGCAAAGGAGAGGGCACTGCCCCACTGGCCGGCACCGGTCTCAGTGGCAAGGCGTTTGATACCTTCTTTGGCATTGTAGTAGGCCTGGGGAACGGCAGAGTTCGGCTTGTGCGATCCCACCGGAGAGACCCCCTCGTTCTTGAAGTAGATCTTGGCCTTGGTACCCAGGGCGCGTTCTAAATTCCTGGCGCGAACCAGGGGAGAGGGACGCCAGATTTTCAGGACATCCAGGACTTCCTCCGGGATATCGATAAACCGTTCCCCGGACATCTCCTGCTCAAGAAGGGACATGGGAAAGATGGCACCGAGTTTTTCAGGTCCCATGGGCTCCTTGGTTCCAGGATCAAGGGGAGGAAGTAGTCCATTTGGAATATCTGGCGCTACGTTGTACCATTGAGTCGGCATCTCGTCGTCACGAAGGACTATTTTCTTCGTCGTCATGGGTTCTCCTTTTAAAATCTAAGTATATATCTATTACCATGCAGATGGTAATAGATACCCATTCAAGTTTATTAACATATCTCTACCATAGAGAGACGGGGTGAGGCAACAGGATTTCCAACTCTCTTTTCCTTGGTAGGAGAAAGCTCACTCCTGAGTGTGGAAATTCATCAAAGCAGTCCTTAGTCGGTTTCTTTGAGTTCTTTCCAGCCCGTTTTGATAAGCTCTGAACTGAGTAACTGCTCCTGCTCTTTGGCCAAAATTGCTGCCAGGGCCTCCAGGGGCTTGACCCCAGCTTCGGTGGCCCTGCTGATCAGCTCCAGAGAAAGGCAGTCCTCTCCCTTGGCTTGAAGTTTGACCACTAAGGGGCGGATGTTGATCTTCTTGATCTTTCCCTTGCGTCTGCGTTGTATGAGAAACTCGTCTGAGGCCAGAAACTGTTCGATTCGATCTGTATCATCTCCGGTCAGTGGCTGATCCAGGCGGATGGTATAAAAGCTGATGAGGTTCTGGGCGATGGAGCCGTTACTGGGAGTGATCTCTTTCACATGCAGACCACCGACCAGCTGGTCGTTCAGCCGCGATTGAGTTGCTTGCAGATCGGTCAGGGGTTCTGGGAGGTCCATGATGAAGAATTCGGCTTGGCTCTGGGTGCCCACTGGCAGGGCAGGGCCAAAAGAGACCTTGGGAGAGGGGTTGAATCCCTTGGAAAAATTGGTGCGGATCTCTGCCCGGCGCAGGGCCCGAAAGATGAGCTGCAGGATTTCCAGGTGACCGAGGTAACAGATGTCTCCCATCCGTGAGTAGGTAACGGTGTAACGAAAGTGCTTGTCTTCCACGGGCGTAGGGATACCTTCTGCAGCCTTGAGGGTGCGTTTTTCCTCTCCAGCGGCATCACCCTTCTCTTCCTGCTTCCTGTCCTGAACAATGGGTTTTATCTCTTTGAAATCACAGAGTCCGCATTTCTGGCAGGCGTGGTAACGACAATCCGGGGTATAGGCCTCTTTCTGCGCCTTTTCCAGCTCTTGCAAGAGGAAGCTGGTGTCCACTCCACTGTCCAGGTGCTGCCAGGGGAGGATTTCGTCGTGGGACCTGGGACGCAGGAAATCATCCAGGGATAGATCACATTCTCGAGCAGCCTCCTGCCAGAGGCCAAGATCAAAATGATCAGACCAGGCGTCAAGCCGGGCCCCCTTGTTCCACACAGTTTCCAGGAGGTTTGCCAGCCGTCTGTCGCCACGGGAAAACACCCCTTCCAGGAGACTCTGTTCCGGGTCATGCCATTTCAGTTTCATTCCCTTCCTGGGAAGAATCTCCTTTAAATGATCGATCTTCTCACGGCTTTCAGCCATACTGATCTGTCTCTCCCACTGGAAGGGGGTGTGGGGTTTGGGGACAAAGGTTCCCACACTGACATTGATCTGCAGCCGACCTTTCCCGGTTTGGGCCCCGACCTTTTTGGTCATCTTGGCAAGCTCTGCTATGGCGTCTATATCTTCTGCTGTTTCTGTAGGCAATCCAATCATGAAGTAGAGTTTCATCACCTTCCAGCCCAGGCCAAAGGCATCACGACTGGTGGTGAGCAGGTCTTCTTCAGTTATCCCTTTATTAATGACACGGCGCAACCGTTCACTGCCAGCTTCTGGAGCAAGAGTGAAACCGGTCTTTCTCACCCTTTTGATCTGATCCATGACCTCCTGGGTCAGAGTGCCCACCCGCATGGAAGGCATGGAGACTGAAATGAACTTTGAGGCAAAACGATCCATGAGTTGCGGCAGCAGCGTTGACAGACATGAGTAATCTCCGGTGGAGAGGGAGAGGAGAGCCAGCTCATTAAAGCCTGAGTTCTCGAGTCCCTGTTTGGCAAGATCGACGATCTGCTCCGGGCTCCGTTCACGTACCGGACGGTAAATGATCCCCGCCTGGCAAAAGCGACAGCCACGGGTACAGCCCCTGGCGATTTCCACCCCCAGACGGTCATGGACAATTTTGCCGTTGGGCACAAGGGGGTGGAGGAGATGGTCGACCGCAGACAGATCTGCCAGGACCCTTCTGCGAACTGTGGGAAATTCCGGCTTCAGGGGCTTCATCTCTGCAATGGTGCCGTCGTCTTTATAGCTGGGACTGTAAAAAGAAGGGATGTAGACGCCTGGAACTGCTGCCAGCCGTTCCAGGGTCTGTGCTCGGGATAGCTGTTCTTTCTTGGCGACACGGATACACTCTGCAATCTCAACAATGGCCTCTTCCCCGTCACCAAGGAGGATGGCGTCAAAGAAGTCGGCTATGGGCTCCGGGTTCAGGCCGCAGGATCCTCCACCGAGAACAATGGGCATCCCTTCTGTCCGCTCTTTGGCACGCAGAGGGATGTTAGCCAGATCAAGGATGGTGAGGATGTTGGTATAACAGAGCTCATAGGGCAGGGTGATGCCCAGCAGATCAAACTCAAGGAGGGAACGGCCACTTTCCAGAGAGCAGAGAGGAAGGTTTTCCCGGCGAAGAAGTGCTTCCATATCCTTGTCCGGACAGTAGCAGCGATCAGCAAGAATCTCTTCCTGCCCGTTAAGGATATGATAGAGGATCTGCAATCCCTGATGAGACATGCCTATCTCGTAGAGATCCGGAAAGACGAAAGCGCAGCGAACGGAGTGCATCTCCCATTTCTTGTTTTCTGAGTTGTATTCCAGGCCCAGATAACGTCCAGGCTTATTTACAAAAGGAAGAACCTTTCTTTGTTCAAAAGTGCGTGTCATAAGAGTTGATTTCATGGTTTGAGGAAGGGCTGTTCACTGGTGAAAAACTCTCTGCAGTGGCAGTTGCCCTGATTTGTTAAGACGTTAGCCCTTCTCATTTACTGAAAATAGGTTGACTTTTCAAGACAGGATGATGTATTCAGAAAAGTATCTGATTTGTTCCTGAAAAAATAACATGTTATGTTTTACTAAGGTCTCATTCTTATGAAGAG
>CAYPEU010000096.1:0-6035 GCA_964409855.1 uncultured Desulfocapsa sp. | reverse complement strand
CCACTGCGATCATCATGGCTGTGTCGGTCCCCTGGAAGCGCAGGTTCAGATAGCGGGTAATGAGAGGAGATGAAGCCTGGGAACACTGCTCGTTGAATTTCTTGAAGGCGGATTGTTCAAGGGTCTCTAGCCTGGTCTGCAGCCGGGGAAGGGATTTTACATCAAGTATCTCTGCTGCTGCCTCCTGCTGGTCTACGACGATCTCGGCCAGGGACATACCCAAAGCAGAGAGGATACCGGCATGGCGATGGATAAAAACAGTATCAATTCCAAGTGATGTTGCTATTGCGCAGGCATGCTGTCCGCCTGCGCCTCCAAAGCAGGAGAGCACATGTTCCTTGATGTCATATCCGCGCATCACCGAGATCTCGCGAATGGGACGGATCATGGTTTCATTGGCAACGTCTAGAAAACCAAGGGCTACCTCTTCGGGAGTCTTTGCTTTTAGCCCGAGTTGTGCCGCATCATTGTTGATACGCTCGGTGAGTTGGTGAAAGGCAAGGCTGACAGCGTCTCTGTCCAGGGCCTGATCCTCATCAGGCCCGAAGATATGCGGGAAAAAATCGGGCTGGAGCCGTCCGAGAAAGAGGTTGGCATCAGTGACTGCCAGGTATCCGAGTTTGCGGTAACAGATGGGACCCGGGTGTGCACCTGCTGACTCGGGTCCTACCTGCAGCATCCCATTTCTGTAAAAGAGGCGGGATCCACCACCTGCGGCAACCGTCTTGATATGCATCTGTGGAGCCTGTATCCTGACTCCGGCAGTTTTTGTCTCCTGAACCAGTTCGTAGGTGCCGTTGTAACGGGAGATATCAGTGGACGTTCCCCCCATATCGAAACCGATCACCGGTCTCTGGTTTGTTTCCGGGTAGGCAGTGAGACCACAGCCCACCACGCCGCCTGCAGGGCCGGAAAGAATGGCATTCGACCCCTTGAACTGGTCGGCAGCAGTCAGGCCACCGTCAGACTGCATAAAAAGAAGAGGACTGTTTGCCAGCTTGTCGACAAAACCGGACTGGAAGGAATCGAGATACCGGCGAATATGGGGGGTGAGGTAGGCGTCCACCAGGCTGGTATCTCCCCGGGCCACGATCTTGACCTGGGGCATGATCTGATGGGAGAGGGAAATCTGGTTGAATCCAATTTCTTTTGCAATTGCACCGATCAGGAGTTCGTGATCATATACGGCGTAGCCATGCATGCAGACTACAGCCACACTGCGGAGACCTGCATCATAAATTTTCTGCAGTCCAAGCCTGACATCTTGTTTGTCAGGATGTTTCAGAATACGAAAGGGCTCACCGCTTGTACCGATAAGCCTATCCGCTGCATCACATTCCTCTCCAGGCTGCAGGGGACGGATTCGTTCATCCACTTCCAGTACAGCCTTGTAGAGGAGGTCAGGCTTGACGATCTGCAGGTCAAAGAGATGCGGCCGGGTCTGGTCGCCTATGGCAAGAAGGTCACCGAAGCCTTTGCTGATAACAAGAGCCGTATCAGCACCGGTCCGTTCGAGCAGGGCGTTGGTGGCCACAGTGGTTCCCATGCGGATCCATTCTATTCCTTCAGAACCCAGAGGAGCAAAGGCCGAGAGTGTGGTTCTGTCAACTCTTTCCAGGATTCGCCTAATCCCTTCCCGCGGAGCATCACTGTAATTGGCAGGATCCTCGGAAAGGAGTTTTTCCGTGTACACCTTTCCTGATTCAGCGACCTGTGCATACACATCGGTAAAGGTTCCGCCCCGGTCAATGGAGAAACGAATTCCTGCAGGACTCATTCGTCTTTCGCCTGCTGATACACGGTAAGTGCTTCCTGATAGACCTTTGAGCGGGAGAGGCCCAGGTCGGCAGCAAGTTTGCGACTGACGTCCTTCAGCGACATGGAGGTGTTGTCACGATACCAGCAGAGGAGTTCCAAGAGATTGTCTCCTTCGACCTTGAGTGTTTCACCCGGTTCAATGACAAGGACAAATTCGCCACGACTCTTTTCACCAGAGGCGAGTTCAAGCAGGGTGCTGACGCTGCCTGCCTGCAGATCTTCGTGAACCTTGGTCAACTCTCTTCCCCAGAACGCCTGACGATCTCCCATAATGTTGAGGATGTCTGAGAGTAATGATTGAATGCGGCGGGGAGACTCGTAGAAGACAAAGGGATAAGGAACATTGGATAGAGAGGTGAGCAGGCTGCGTCGTTGTGATTTTTTGGCAGGAGGGAACCCTAAAAAAAGGAAATGAGGATGGGACAGACCTGCCGCGGATAGGGCAGTGCTGAGAGCAGATGCTCCTGGAAGAGGAACAACGATTATCCCGGCCTTTCTCGCCTCTGTGACCAGTACTGCACCAGGGTCAGATATGCCGGGGGTCCCTGCATCGCTGACAAGGGCTATGGATTCCCCGCCAAGGAGTCTTGTAACCAGCTGCTGCGAGCGCTCAGCCTCTTTTTCACGGTAGTAGCTGATGAGAGGGGTCTGGATATTGAAATGGGTAAGGAGTTTTCGCGTGTGGCGGGTGTCTTCAGCAGCAATCAGGTCGACCTCTCCCAGAATCCGGAGACAGCGCAGGGTGATGTCTTCCAGATTGCCGATGGGAGTCGCGGCGATATAGAGGGTGCCGGGTTGTGTTTGTCTGCTCTCATCCATACAGAGGCTCAAGATTTGAAAGAGGCAAGGAGCGCTCCGGCTCCTACAAAGAGGGAGCCGAATATCCTGTTCTGAACACGCATGGCCCTTTGGTTCTTCAAAAGAGGCCGCAATCGAGAGGAAAGGATTGCATAGCCGATCATCACCAGAGTATCTACGCCAACCAGGGTAGCGCCAAGGATGAGAAACTGGCTGGTTTTTGGAGCATGCGGATTGAGAAAGATTGGAAAGAGGGCAACCAGAAAGACAATGGCCTTGGGGTTGGTCAGGTTGATAAAAACGGCTCGGACAAAGAGGGTGGCTGGAGTTACTGTCTGTGGCTCAACACTGCTGTTTTCCAGGATAACTTCGGTGGAATCACACCATTTTTTATACCCAAGCCAGATCAGGTACAGGGCTCCAAACCATTTGAGAAGGGAAAGGGCCATTGACGAGGTGGCAATGACCGCACCCAGACCAACGCCGACGAGGAGAATGCAGAGCGCTAGTCCAAGCTGCAGTCCAAGTATGGCGGGCAGGGTGCGGCGTACTCCATAACGAAGACCACAGCTCATGGTATTGATGGCTCCTGCTCCGGGTGAGACGGAAAGGACTATCACCGAGAACAGGTAGGTGAGCCATACATCCAGGGTCATCGCAGTTCCCTTGCCTTTTTCTTTCTTCCGGGCAGGGCAAGGTTGAGGAAGACCCCAATGATCCCGGCCAGACCAATGCCTTTTACAGTAAAAGCTCCAGCGGAAAAACTCATGCCGCCAATACCCATAACCAGGATCAGAGAGATGATAGCCAGGTTTCTCGGTTCGGTGAGATCCTCTTTTTCGCGTACCAGGGTGTTGAGACCGATAACGGTAATGGCACCGAAGAGGAGCAGCATGATGCCACCCATAACCGGAGAGGGAATGGTTTGCAGAAGTGCCCCAACTTTACCGACAAAGGCAAGGGCTATGGCCGTGAGGGCGGCCCAGGTCATAACAGCAGGATTAAAGACCTTGGTGAGTGTCACTGCACCGGTTACTTCAGAATAGGTGGTGTTAGGAGGACCGCCGAAGAGCGATGCCAGGCTGGTAGCCAGGCCGTCACCAAGCATGGTGCGATGGACGCCAGGGTCCTTGATGTAATCTTTATTGGCAACGGAACCAATGGCCAGGATGTCGCCAAAGTGTTCAATGGCAGGGGCAATGGCAATGGGGACGATATAAAGGATCGCCTCCAGGTTCCATTCCGGGTAGGTGAAGGAGGGCATGGCAAACCAGGCTGCATCATAAACCGGCTGCATATTGATGAGGCCCAGGGGAATGGACACCAGGTAGCCTGCAACAATGCCACAGAGAATGGGGATGAGTTGTAATATTCCACGAGCCAGGAGCGAAACAAGAAGGGTCACGCCAAGGGAGGTGAGAGAAACAATAAGGGCAGTGGATCTGGGGACTAGTTCAAAGGATCCGTCACCGGTCATACCTGTGGCCATGAAAACGGCAACTGGTGCCAAAATAAGACCAATGACCATGATGACCGGCCCGGTGACAACAGGTGGCAGAAGGGTGTGAAGGATATCGCTGCCCTGATAATAGATAAGGAGACTGAGGAGCATATAAAAAACTCCTGCTGCCATGAGGCCACACATGGTCCCGGCAATCCCCCAGGTCTGAACGCCATAGATGATAGGGGCAATAAAGGCAAAGGAGGAGGCGAGGAAGATGGGAACCTTGCCCTTGGTAACGACCTGGAAGAGCAGGGTGCCGGCTCCGGCAGTGAACAGCGCCACATTGGGGTTGAGTCCGGTGAGTAGAGGGACAAGGACCAGGGCACCCAGGGCAACAAAGAGCATCTGTGCCCCAAGAATGATATCCCTGGACTGAAGTTTGTAATCGGTTTCGTATTGAGGTGTCTCCATTCTCTTTTCCTTTTCTCCTTATTTGGTGCCAAAGAGCTTGTCACCTGCATCGCCTAGGCCAGGCAGGATGTAGCCGTTTTCATTGAGTCGTTCATCAAGGGAGGCTGTATAGATGTCAACGTCCGGGTGTTTATTGTGTATCCTCTCTGCCCCTTCCGGAGCAGAAACCAGAAAGAGGCCCTTGATAGATTTGCAACCAGCTTCCTTCAGCAGGTCGATGGTCGCTTCCAGGGTACCGCCGGTAGCAAGCATGGGATCAAGAATCAGGGCTGTACGCTGTTCGATATTCTTGGCGAGTTTGACGTAATACTGGACAGGTTCAAGAGTGGTCTCATCACGAAAAAAACCGACAGTGGACACCTTTGCCGAAGGAATCAGGTCAAAGACACCGTCCATCATGCCGAGTCCGGCACGCAGGATCGGGACAAAAGTGATTTTTTTGCCCTTGATGTTTTCAACTTCCGCAGAACCAGCCCAGGTCTCAATGGTTTTCTTCTCAGTGGGCAGATCCTTGGTTGCCTCATAGGTGAGAAGTCTGGAGATCTCTGAAGAAATGGCACGGAAATCTTTGGTAGGTATATTTTTTTGTCGTAACAGGCCAACTTTATGGCGAAGGAGCGGATGGTCAACAACGTGGATAGTCATGGTTACCTCTTGTTAGTACATTAGGGAATATTTCTCACTGTTACTGGGAGAAAATAATTTCGTGAAGGTACTTTCACCCCTCAAGGGGGTACGCTAAAGAGTCCAGGATTTCGTTCAAGTTTTCCTGGACTAGTAATATTCTTAGTAGCTGAAATTGTATTACACGTTGTTACATACAAAATAACGGTTTGAAACTCAATGAAAGGATGTACAAATATTGCTGAAAAGATCGTCTTAATCTGTTATCCTATTAAATAGCGTGATAGGGAGAGTCCGCGACAAGTGTGTCTTTAGTTGGTAGGGATGAATAGAATACGAAGTATCTGTCCCCCTTACCGAAAGAGATGAATGAAAAAAAAGTATCAGGTATTATTTTGGAAAAAGAAGCGTTTGTAGCGATCAGGAAGAAGCTGGGCAGGACCCAAAAACAGCTGTCAGAGTTGTTAGGGGTATCTCTAAAAGCAATTCACAGCTATGAGCAGGGGTGGCGGCAGATTCCTTTGCACATTGAGCGTCAGCTCTGGTTTCTTGTCTATCAGAAGGGGAAAAACAGCAAGCAGGCTGTCAAACCATGTTGGGAAAGAAAATCTTGTGAAATGAAAGATGAGTGTCCGGCTTTTGAATTTCAGTGTGGTGATCTGTGCTGGTTTGTCTGTGGAACCAAGTGTGATTGTACCAAGAATATCGATGTTAGAGAGAAGATGTCGATCTGTCGGTCCTGTAAGATACTGAAAAGTCTACTGAAGTAACAGGGTTGGGCCGGGTTTGTTTGACCTGGACGGGAAAAGATAGTTTCGAACCTGTTTGCAGCAACCGGGAAACGCAAAAAAGCCCCGTATGGAAAAGATCCATACGGGGC
>CAYPEU010000095.1:0-6515 GCA_964409855.1 uncultured Desulfocapsa sp. | reverse complement strand
GGTACCTGTCGTTTGGGCTGCCTATCTTCGACGCCATCTAGGATTCACTCGGCAGACATCTCATCATTCAACGAGGTATCAAAAGAGCATCTCTCGTTAAACCCGTGAATAATGCCAGCTGAGAGGATGGCCATTGTCATAGGGCATATGCCCGTGAAAGGGCTTAGGATTGCGATCAAAAACAAGGGGAAGAAAATATTTATCTCCCTCCCACATCGGCAAGCTCTCAAGTTCCGTCACTGCTTTCCAATGGAGATCGCCTTCCTCATTTGCTGACCATGGTTCACCCTGAAAGCGATGAACCAGAAAAATAAAACCGAACCAGTGCTCGCCGCAAGGGCCAAACCCCGGCCAGCTGATCGTGCCTCTCAACTCCGCCTTTTGGCATACGATACCGGCTTCCTCCCGGATCTCACGTTTCAGACAGGAAAAAACATCTTCCCCTGCCTCCATTTTCCCGCCAAGACCGTTATACTTCCCTACATGCTGATCTTCCGGTCTTTTATTCCTATGGACCAGCAGGACACTCTCTTTATCCTCGGAAAGGATAAAACCAAGCGTTGCCAAGATAGGTGTATACATCAGTTGCTCCTTATGATCTAATAGGGATGAAATCAGTATGTAATTCTCATTCTTCCCTGTTTTTTTATCATGTCACCAATGGTGTCCGGTCATACTCTGTCCTCAGACAAAAGCCGTATTCTCCGCAGGATATGCAGTCGCTACCCAGGCATACAGGATTCCCCTTTTTTTCGCTTCCGCTGCCTTGGGATCTCTCTTTTTTTCTTTGCCCTCTTTTTCCAGGTTTTGGTTCCACTATCCGCCCTCGCAGGAAATATTTTCCCCCGTTATCCGGTTATTGAAAACAATGTCCGATTCTGGGAAAAAATATACGGACGCTATTCCATCAGCCAGGGCGTGGTCCATGATTCACATGATCTCTCAAAGATATATGCTGTCATTCCCATCTTTGACCACCGAGTTCCAGGTGCTTCAAAACTCAACACCCCTATTCTCAAGGGGGCGAAAAAGAAATATTCCAGAATCCTGCAGCAACTTGCCAAGGGAGCAACACCCCGCAGCAAGGATGAAAAACGGATCGCGGCCATGTTCCATAACTATAAACGAAAACGGATACAGCAGGCAGCGGATTCAATTCGTATCCAGATCGGCCAGAAAGAGCGCTTTCTCGAAGGTGTCATCAGGTCAGGAGCCTATCTTTCTGATATTAAAAAGATATTTAAGGATCAAGGGTTGCCGCAAGAGCTTGCCTATCTCCCCCACGTGGAATCCTCTTTTAACCTGAAGGCCTATTCCAAGTTCGGTGCTTCGGGAATCTGGCAGTTTACCCGTACCACAGGAAGGCAATTCCTGACCATCAACTATGAAGTGGATGAACGACAGGACCCCATCCTCGCGAGCCGTGCCGCCGCACAATTTCTAAAAAAGAACTACCAAAGTCTCGGAAGCTGGCCCCTTGCCCTGACCGCCTACAACTATGGGCGGGCAGGTATGCTTCGGGCCAAAAATGCCCACGGGACCTATGAAAGAATATTTTCCAACTACGAACAGGGCCATTTTAAATTTGCCTCGCGCAACTTTTATTCGGAATTTCTCGCAGCCCTTAATGTGGCAGAAAAGCTTGAAAAAAATCCCTCTATAAGCCGGAACAAACCCCGTCGGGTATTGACCGCAAAGCTTCCCGGTTATATCGCTGTTGATGCACTCTGCAGACATCTCGACGTGTCTCCAGACACCATAAAAACATTGAACCCTGCCTTG
The DNA here is from genome assembly GCA_964409855.1 of uncultured Desulfocapsa sp. Lineage (GTDB taxonomy): Bacteria > Desulfobacterota > Desulfobulbia > Desulfobulbales > Desulfocapsaceae > Desulfocapsa. The sequence continues at coordinate 4,733 of CAYPEU010000095.1, read as the reverse complement.
CGTCGTCCTGTACTTCAGGGAAAAAAATATGTCCCCAAAGGCTACACCCTGCGTCTCCCACAGAGTCAACAGCAGAAGAAACTGCTTTTATCGTTACCACAACACCTTTACCACAAAAAACAGAAGCCGACAAAATTCTACCGGGTTCAACCAGGAGATACAGCTGGAAAAATAGCACTCCGTCATGGGGTCAGTCTCAAGGCCCTGATGGAGGCCAACAAACTGGACAAAAAGGCCTCTGTCTTTGTTAAGCAGAATTTACGCATCCCTGAACAGTACAACAGGCGCAGACAGGGGGTACAAAATATCAGCTCCAGGCAGCAGAAGCGTAATGTTTACACCCTGACTACAGTTTCTGCACCAAACAGAGGGCAAACCGTACCAGTGCTGCAAGACAACAAGAAAAAAGAGGCTGCATGGAAATCCATCCAAAAGGCACGGGGAGTGGTCTTGGGAGAACTCGACGTCAGTTCCCTTTTAATGAAAGACAATATCATGCAGGGAACAATAACCGTTCAACCAGAAGAGTCGGTGGAACTTCTGGCCAGCTGGCTGGAGATAAGCGGCAAGGACCTGCGTAAACTAAACAAGATGCCTTCTGAGCGCATGCTACGCCCCGATGAGAAGATCCACATCCCCCTCACCAAGGTATCAGTCTCCAGATTTGTAGAAAAACGGTTTGACTTTCATCTCGAAACTGAAGAAGATTTCTATAGTGTTTATAAGATCACCGGCGTCAAAACCTATGAGGTAAGTAAAGGTGACACCATCTGGGAAATCTGCCGCAGTAAGTTTGATCTGCCTCTCTGGCTTCTGAAAAAATACAATACCGACCTGAATTTTAACGGCCTCAGGTCCTCACAGCAGTTGACAATTCCCATTGTCAAGGCTATTTGAATCATAGACCTTTTCAATAATATACAATTTAGCAAAAACAGGAGTTTGTTTTTATGGATATTTCAAAACGTATCGCCGAGATGAAACGTCAGCCTGGATTCCAGGACAGTGTCGGAATGATCCTCATTCATAACGGTGTGGTCCGCAACTGGTCGCGTAATGACAAAAAGAAGGTGATTGCCCTTGAAGTCACCCCGGACCTTGCCAAAATTGAATCCATCCGCCAGGAATTCCTCAAACGAGATGGAATTTACGACATTGTTGCAGAGGCCAAAACCGGAAGATTCCAGCCCGGAGATGACCTGCTCTATCTCATTGTTGCAGGGGATATCCGGGAAAACATCAAACCGGTGCTGGCCGAACTGCTTGACCGGGTCAAGTCTGAGGCGGTCAGCAAAAAAGAGATCATGGAGGAATAACTTCAAAAGAGCAGCTCCCCATGGCCACAGCAGAAAGATTCATCACATAGTGGTGGCGCACCTGCTTCGTCTGCTCAACAGCTCTTTTTATGGACTGAGACAAGGAATTGATTTCATGGGCAGGGCTGTGGCCTTCATAGCCATGGCTGCAAGTGGAGTGAAAGACGATGGGAAACTCTGTCTCGACCCTGAAATGCATGACTCTATCGCCAACCCGATCGAACACGATACTGCCCCTGATGTCTTGGATAAATGCTTAGGGGCTCAGGAAACATAAAAAATGAAAGTTCACCCAAAAGAGTCTCCAAACCAGACCACCCTTCTCTAAACGAGTGGCCCTCATGCCAAAACAAGATCCCAGCCAAAAGACCTTCGTTCAGCGGACACTTCAATGGGCAGACAACCCATATTCCGGCAACTCCTTCCTGGGGCAGAAACTCCACGTCCTTGTTCGTATCATCCTCATCACTGCCAAAGAATTTAACCACAACGAACTCAATATTCGGGCAAGCGCACTAACCTATACCATTCTCCTCTCCCTTGTTCCCATACTGGCCATGAGCACAGCCCTGGCCAAAGGACTAGGAAGCAGTGGTGGCGAATTACGGTCGATGGTCTACGGTTATATCGACACCCTTGAGCGAACCACCCCCACAATCACCCATGGAGAAATCCCCACCACATTACAAGGCACAGCCGAACAACAGGCGGATGGGAGTAGGACATTATCAGAACAAGATGCTTCCATTACAAATCACCTCCGTTCTGCTGCAGATCAACTCTTCGACTACGTAGACAGAACAGATTTTGCAACCCTTGGTACCATTGGTGTTCTCGGTATCCTGCTCAGTGCCATCCTGGTTCTCGGTAATATTGAACTTTCCATGAACACCATCTGGCATGTCTCATCAGGTAGATCTCTTCTGCGTAAGCTTACCGACTACCTGACCTTTATGGTGCTCATGCCCCTTTCCATTAACTTCGCTTTTGCAGCCAATATCGTGCTGAAAAACGATGTTCTGCTCAACAAGGTGATGGCGTATCTCCCTGCAGCTTGGGTCCAGACAGGTCTGCTCCTTCTCGTCCCTCTCTTTTTTATCATCCTGACCCTGTTCCTGATTTATATCTTTTTCCCGCATACCAAGGTCAAGACCATGCCTGCCCTTATCGGCGCCATTTTTGCAGGCACCCTCTGGTTTATTACCCAGAACTTCTATATCGGTCTTCAGGTCGGTGTGTCCAAGTATAATGCCATCTACGGCTCCTTTGCCACTTTACCGCTTTTTCTGGTCTGGATGTTTTTAGGCTGGGTATTCATCCTTAGCGGAGCCCAACTGGCGTTTGCCTGTCAACGACACAGCAGTTATCATTTGAAAAAAGTAGAGCATGCACCACTGGAACAACTCAGTGCTGCCTTTGATATCCTTTCCACCACCCTGGATTTTTACGCTGGCAAAAAGAATTTGCAACAAAAAGAGCTCCCATCATATTGTCCTGCCTACTCGGCCAGACTTATATTCAGCACCCTGGAGAAACTTCTTGCTTCTCAGATTGTTGTGAGCACGGAGAAAGGGCTTCTCCTTCCTGCTGCACCTGCCGATAAAATCAGCCACCAGGACATTCTCTCCGCAATCCTTGGAAAAACACTGCCTCAAACCGAGGGAGGCATGGCAACCTCAGCCCTCCTCAAACAGGCAGACCCTTTTCTCAACATGAGCTTGGCCACAAGAAAACAGCAGGAACCCTGACACGATCGGTTTACAAAAAAGATTGTGGTTGCAAAGAAGAAACCAGAAGCAGCAGTAAGATGTCACTGACCATTGTTCTGCAGACAAGGAAAATGGTGGGAAACTACACTGTTATCAGATGGTGATCTACTGATAGGTTGGGGCAGGGAAAAACGAGGCAATCGCTCCAGAACTCACCTCCTGAGCGCCACCACTTGCGTCTAGACTCTCGAAAAAGCAATACCCCATGCTTTCATGGGCAAGATATCCCCAAACACTCTTCCCCGCAATTCTGAAGATTCAGGGGGTTGATGACTCCCCTTCTACACGCTGCAGAAGCTCCTGCCAAAGACTGAGGCGGCTGGACTCACCCACCCGGGGGTTGTGACCACGGTTCTTTGCCAGCCAAAGTCCTGTGCCGTTAAAACTATAGACCGGCACCAGGTCCTTACGTTGGGAGGCAGGGACAATCCGATTGGTCAGATTGTCGAGCACCAGGGGGTCGGCATGGGGATGGCGATAATAGGCAAGGATCATATGCGGCTGGTTCCGGGTCAGTGATTTGACGTAGGTCAGTCGCATCTTCTCATCCTGCACCTCCAGACTCTTCAGGGTGAAATATTTGGCAATGGTAAAATCTTCGCAGTCACCACCGTTACTGACCAGTGTCTCCAACGGTGTGGCCCAATAGTCCTCCTGCCCCCAATGTCTGAGATCGCTGACAAAGGAGAAATGGTTAAAAAACCTGTTCACCGAAACCAGCTTTTCCCTTACAGAGACCTTTTTCTTCTCTTCAATAAGGGTCTTCCACTTGGCGATTCTCTGCCTTGCAGCTTCGTCATATTTTTCGACGACGGGCTCAGGCAATGGAGGGGCTTTTTTGCTGCAACCGGCAGCCAGCACCACCAGCAACAGTCCCAGCGTCCAGCAAGAAGAGCGGGCAGGTTTGTGCAACTTACCAAAAGAGAACATTAAGTTATTCATCTTATTGACTTTCCCCTGAAACGCTGGCGATAAGCAATCGCTTTTTAGGTCAACCCCCTGAGATCGCAACGCGAGGTCTCAAACCCGTAAGTTACATCCTCCATTGCCTTGGGCGACTCTCTTGGCGGACAGAAAATCACAATTCTCCCGACACTGACAACCTTTTGGATCGCCCTGCATTGATCCGTCCTCCAGCAGTATCTAATATAGATTATTACAAAACAGCAAGTTAGAAGTCAATACTTTCCGTCTGCCTCCCTAGCATATTGAGTCATTTTGCCGGTTCCATGCGATCAATGATACACTCAGTAACAAGTTGGCAGGCAGGGAGATGGATGCTCAGGCAATTAGAGTGTTAACCTGTAAACACAAGGTCGGTTTGTTGAGTTTTGCAAAAAACAGACTTTTAGAGTTGTGCAGAACTTTTTCCAGGATCATGTCGGATCGGCCTGAAACAATTCCAAACGAATCGCTCCGGCCTTATGACGGTAGAATAGTTACCCTCTGCTCCAGAGCCCTTCGGGTGACCTCAAAATGACGTAACTGTCTTCAAATGAAGTGATACTGAGAGAAAAAAGGAAGGTATTCTGACCTTCAAGTTCATTGATGATGGTTGAAACAGCAAATTGACCAGCTAATCCATGACAGCCTGATTTCACTGGTGCCCGCGGCAGGAATCGAACCTGCGACACCAGGATTAGGAATC
>CAYPEU010000094.1:0-6945 GCA_964409855.1 uncultured Desulfocapsa sp. | reverse complement strand
GGAGTTCAGGCCGCTTTTTCACGACACACTCATGCAAGGCATTGAAAAAAAGGCTAAAGGCTAAAGGGTAACGAGTAAATAGAGATAAAAATCCGGCTTTGATGACCCCATAATGAGGCAAATTTATTGTCTCCCATTGGCACTCGCTGAGCACCACAGAAGATGCCGATTAAGGAGTTTGAACTGTCTGAGCGAAGCGAGTTTTCAAACTCCCGGCAGCTTCGAGGAGCGCAAGGAAGTCCGAAGGACCCAGGGACACGGGTGCCCTTTCTTTTGCTTCGTTTTCTTTGGGCAAGCAAAGAAAATAAAGAGATACATTAAGAGGACTGAGCTGGCGGACTCTGACCAAACCTGAAAAACCAGGCTTTTTACTTTGAAATAAAGATCAATCCAGCAGACTAAGTGCCAACGTTGCCGCCTTATCAGATGCCCCTGCCTCACCCAAAAGATCTTGAACCCTGGAAAGCTCCTGCAACATCTTTTTTCTGCGCTCCGTCGAAAAAAGGATGGAGGAAAGTTCTTCCTCGATTCGCTCAGCTGAAACTTCTTCCTGGAGCAGTTCAGGTACAACTTCCTTTCCGCCAATGAGATTGACCAGGGAAAAATGGGTGATTTCCTTGTTGACGAGGCGTTTGCCAAGAAAGTAGGTCCTGGGAGAGACCTTGTAGACCACCACCATTGGAGTATTGAGGATGGCAAGCTCCAGGGTGACAGTGCCCGAGACAGCCACTGCAGCGTCACAGGCAGCCATCATGTCGTGCCGATTCTCCCGGATAAGGTGCAGATCAAGGCCCTGGCCAAATTCATCAAGACCGTTTTCACGGATCTCCTCTTCTGTCACCGTAGAGGCCAAAGGAAGGAGAAAAACTATTTTCCTAGAACTCTTTTCCACAAGCCTCTGGGCACCCTGCAGCAAGATGGGCAGGAGAGACGCGATCTCCTTCTTTCTGCTGCCAGGGAGGAGTCCAATACAGATGGCATCCGAATCAATGTCATGGAGTTTACAAAATTCCTCACGACTGGTGGAGCTCTGCACGGAATCGAGAAGCGGATGCCCCACGTACTCAGCAGCAACCCCGCGACTGCGATAGAACTCCTCCTCAAAGGGAAGGATCACCCCGATCCGATCCACTCGCTCATTAATGGTCTTGACCCGGCCGGAACGCCAGGCCCAGACCTGGGGGCTGATATAGTAAAAGATAGGGATACCAAGTTTTTTGGCAAACTTGGCAAGCATGAGATTAAAATCGGGAAAATCAATGAGGATGAGCAGTGCCGGACGTTCTTTTTCCAGGGCTGTACGCAGGATTTTTCTGGCTGCAAGGATATCAGGGAGGTGCGAAAAGACTTCCGCCAGGCCCACCACTGCAATTTTTTTGGCATCAAAAAGAAGATCAACGCCAACAGCAGCCAGTTCCTTGTGCCCCATACCGCAGAAAGAGAGATCGGGCCGGCGCCTCTTCATAGCTGTTACCAGCCGGGCCCCGTGCAGGTCGCCGGAGGCTTCGCCAGCTATTATCATGACCCTGGCAGCCATCAGCTCCCCGACATATCCTCGGCATAAACTCCCAGCTTCTGATGATCCTTAATCTGTTTGATCACCTGCATGGCCACATCCAGTGCCCGTCTCCCTTCCAGGCCGGAGACCAGAGGGGTTGTTCGATTTTTCACATTGTCCACAAAGTGTAAAATCTCGGCATTGAGGGCATCGCCTTCAGGAAAGGAACGGACCGCTACATCCTGTTTCGGCATCCCGTTCTCCTGAAACTCTCCTTTCTTGAGATGGATGGTCATCACCTTGCGGTTGGCAAAATCCACATTGATAAAAGAGCCTGGCTGAAAGATGCGCATGCGGCGGGTATTTGTCCGCGAAATCCGAGACACTGTGACATTGGCCGTGGCCCCATTCTCAAAGATGAGACGGGCATTGGCAATATCAGTGTGATCAGTGACCACCGGTGCTCCCACCGTATGAATGGTCTGCAGGGGAGACTTGATGATGTTGAGGATAATATCAATATCGTGGATCATGAGGTCGAGAACCACGTCCACATCCACACCTCGGTTTTTGAAGGTAGAAATCCGCTGGCTTTCGATAAAAACCGGTACGGTAAGCGAGGGTTCCATGGCCTGTACAGCAGGATTAAAGCGCTCCAGATGACCTACCTGGAGGATCAAATCACGTTCTGCGGCTTTTGCGATGATCTCATCAGCCTCTTCCACCGTAGTGGTAATGGGCTTTTCCATGAGCATGTCAACGCCTGCCTCAATGCAGTCGAGTGCCACCTGGTGATGATAGATGGTGGGTACCACCACGGATACCGCATCTACTTTGCTCAGCAGTTGTCGATAATCGGTAAAGGCTGCGCAGTTGTTTTCCTTGGCAATTTCATCTGCGGCAACAGCGTCGACATCGGCGACTCCGACAAGTTCAACGCCCTCCATGGCAGCATACTTCTGGGCGTGAAATTTGCCAAGATATCCAACACCGATAACACCTGCTTTCATAGCGTTACTTTCCTTACCTTTCTTCTGAGCAATCAGATTCCCAGATAGGCCTTTTGAATATCCTGGTTCTGCAGCAGATTCTCGGCACTGTCACTGATGGTGATTTTTCCATTTTCAATGACATACCCACGATCTGCAATTTTCAGAGCCTGATTGGCATTCTGCTCCACCAGGAAGATAGTTGTATTATGTTCTTTATTGATCTTTTTTACAATTCCGAAGATCTGTTTGATGACCAGAGGAGCAAGTCCCATGGAAGGCTCATCCAGCAGGAGCAGCTTGGGCCGAGCCATAAGCGCCCTGGACATGGCAAGCATCTGTTGTTCTCCACCACTCAAGGTACCACCGTCCTGATGACGTCGATCGGCAAGGATGGGAAACAGGTCAAAGACATAGTCCTGGTCCTCTTTGATCCCGTCCTTGTCTGAGCGGAGAAAGGCCCCCATATCCAGGTTTTCCTGGACAGTGAGTTGGGGAAAGATATGACGTCCTTCCGGCACCTGGCAGATCCCTTTAGCAACAAGTTTTTCCGGAGAGAGTTTGTGTATTTTCTCTCCCTCAAAGAGGATTTTTCCAGAGCGGATGGGTACTATGCCGGAAATAGCCATCAGGGTAGTACTCTTCCCTGCCCCGTTGGCCCCTATCAGGGTGATGATTTCGCCACTGTTGATGGTCAGATCAATGTGGTGCAGTACCTGGATATTACCGTAGGCTGCGCTTACATTCCTCAGCTCAAGCATCGACATCCTCCCCAAGATAGGCCTTTATCACTGCAGGGTTAGAGCGTACCTCTTCCGGAGTGCCCTGTGCAATCTTTTTCCCGTAATCCATGACAAAAATTCTATCCGAGAGGCTCATGACCAGTTTCATGTCATGCTCAATGAGGAGGATAGAGTGCCCCTCTTTACAGATGAGGCGAATCAGGTTGACCAGCGCCTCGGTCTCTTTAGGGTTCATGCCGGCTGCAGGCTCATCCAAGAGCAGAAGGAACGGCTCTGTAGCCAGGGCCCGTGCTATCTCCAAGCGGCGCTGCGCCCCGTAGGGGAGGTTCTTTGCCTGTTCGTTGACATCTCTGTCCAAACCAACCTTCTGCAAAATCTGATAACTGGTGTCGATAATCTCTTGCTCTTCCCTGCGGGTGGCAGGATCCCTGAGTATTGCACCAAGGATAAGTGAGTGGGTACGACAGTGCCTGCCGATCATCACATTCTCCAGCACACTCATATTGGGGAAGAGGCGGATATTCTGAAAGGTCCTGGCCATCCCCTTTTTCGTGATTTTATTCGGTTTCATCCCGTTGATACGAGTCTCTTTACCACTCTCTGGATTACGGAGCAGAATATCACCGGAACTGGGAGTATAAATGCCTGTGAGACAATTAAAAAAGGTGGTCTTGCCGGCACCATTGGGGCCGATCAGGGCAACAATTTCACCGGGCCGGATATCAAGATCAACGGAATCAAGGGCCCTGATACCACCAAAATCCATGGTCAGGCCACTTACGTTCAGTATAGCTTCACTCATGACTCAATCACTTCAGAGGCTTGTTGTTTTTTAAATCGGTAGCTGCGCCGAACATTAGAGATGATACCCTCGGGTTTAAAGATCATCATGATGACCAGGATTCCACCAAAGGCGAGCATCCTGTACTCGGAAAGGGCACGCAGATATTCGGGCATCAGGATAAGAATCAAGGCCCCAAAAATAACGCCGACAATGGAGCCCATGCCGCCAAGGACAACGATAGAGAGGATAATAGCAGACTCCAGAAAGGTAAAACTGGCCGGATTGACAAAGGTGGTTTTGGCAGCAAAGATGACACCCACAAGGCCTGCCCAGAAGGCGCCAAGACTAAAGGCGATGAGTTTGGTCCTGGTCTTGTCTATCCCCATGGCCTGACAGGCAATCTCATCTTCCCGCAGGGCCAGCCATGCCCTGCCCAGGCGGGAGTTCTGTAATCTGTTGACCACAAAGATGGTAAAAACAACAAGGGCCACCACCAAATAATAGATATAGTTAATTCCGGCAGTAAAGGACATATCCATGCCAAAGAAACCGGGACGTGCAATATTGGCGATTCCGCTTGGTCCCTGGGAGAATTCATTCCAGTTTTCCAGGACCAGCCGAATGATCTCCCCAAAGCCCAGCGTTACAATGGCCAGGTAATCTCCGCGAAGGCGCAGCACAGGAAAACCAAGGACGATCCCGAAAAGGGCGGCCAGAAGCCCGCCTATGGGCAGAACCATCCAGAACCCCAAATCAAAATGCATGTTCAAGAGGGCATAACTGTAGGCGCCCACGGCATAAAAAGCCACATAGCCAAGATCCAGCAAGCCAGCCACCCCAACCACGATATTCAGCCCAAGACCAAGGACCACATACATAAGAGCGGTGGTCATGATATTGGTCTGATAGGCAGAAAAGAGCGAGGGAAAGAGGATGGCAAAGGTCAGTACGGCAAGACTCAGGGGATAGAGAAACCTGGGTTCCCGCAGAATACGCTGCACAAAAGGCTCGGTAAGGGCATTGTCTGCCTTTTTCCGACCGCTGCGCCGTTCTTGGCGAATAAAGTAGACTTTGGCCAGGATGGAGAGGATAAAACTGCCGATGGCAACAAAGACCATATTCTCCCAACGCCAGTTTACAATCCGTTCAATGGGGTCAACCTTGATCACCATGATGGGAAAGGTGAGAAAGGCAAACCAGATCGAGATCAAAAATGATCGCTTGAATTCTTTCAGTGGAAACATAATGATACCAGGTTACACCTTCTTGGTTTCTGCCTTGCCGAGCAGTCCTGAAGGTTTAAAGATGAGGATCAGAACCAGGAGTGAAAAGGCAAAGACATCCTCATAATCTGAAGAGACATAGCCGGTTGCAAAGCTCTCCGTCAGTCCAAGGACCAGACTGCCGAGCACTGCTCCGGGAATGGAACCGATCCCGCCCAAGACTGCAGCAGTAAAGGCCTTGATCCCGGCAAGGAAACCGATATAAAAATTGATCTGTCCGATGTGGGAGGCAATGAGTAGTCCGCCGATAGCAGCGAGGGCAGAACCGATGATAAAGGTCGCTGAAATCACACGATCCACATTGATCCCAACCAGCACGGCCATGGTCCTGTCCTGGGCTGTGGCGCGCATGGCCTTACCGATCCTGGTGAACTTAATCAGGAATGTGAGCGCAAGCATGACCAGGGCAGTGGTAACCAGGATCACCAGATCCGATGAACCCACTATATGGGCCACTGGTTCCATGAAGGCAAATTCGGGAATCAGTTCAGGGAAGGGAAGAAAATCAGAAGTCTGGGCAAGTAGCACATAGTTCTGCAGGAAGATAGACATGCCGATGGCACTGATCAGGGGCGACAATCTCGGGGCATGGCGCAGGGGACGATAGGCTACCTTTTCAATAGTATAGCCATAGGCACTGGACCAGACAGCAGCAGCTACACCGGCAATGAGCACGATGGCTAGGATGGGGAATCCATAGATGGAAAGTACGGTGGCCACTATGAACGAGGTAAAGGCCCCGATCATGTAGATCTCACCATGGGCAAAATTGATCAGCCCGATGATGCCGTAGACCATGGTATAGCCAAGGGCAATCAGGGCATAGATGGACCCCCTGGTCAGTCCGCCAAAAAAGAGTTCAATAAAATAATCCATATCTCTACAAAAAAAAGGGCCTGAAACAGAGGAATCCCTCTGTTTCAGGCTTGAATCGAATAGAGCTAAACAGCAGTTATTTTACTTCTACATACTGTCCATTCTGCACCTGGTACATGGCAAAGCCAACACCAACCGCATCACCCTTCTCATCAAAGTGGATGGATCCCACGGGGGTGTCCACTTTCTCGGTCTGTAGGGCCTTGACCACGGCAGCCATGTCAGTGGAACCGGATTTCTCAATGGCGTTCAGCAGGGCAAGAGCTGCAGAGTAGGCATTCTCGTAGAAGGCGCCTGGATCAGCGTTGTAAGCCTTTTTATGGGCCTCAACAGATGCAGCAGAAAGAGGGTTCTTGGAGTTATCCTGAGGACCTGAGGCATATACACCCTCGGCATTTTTGCCGGCAACCTTGATAAAGGTATCATCTTTTACACCGTCATCAGAGATGAATACGGTTTTAAGACGTTTTTTCTTCATCATGGAAACGATCTTGGAGGCCTCGGGATGGTAGCCGCCAAAGATGACTGCATCGGCAGCAGAACGTTTGATCTTCTGGACAATGGCGCTGTAGTCAACGGCACCAGGGGTCACACCCTCGAAAAGAACAACCTCAGCCTTGCCGGATTGTTCAATAAAGGTCTTGGCAAACTCGGCCAGACCTTTTCCATAATCGCCTTTATCATGAATGACAGCGATCTTTTTGGCTCCGATGGTACCAATGGCAAAATCGACCTCGGTTTTGGCCTGGGCATCATCAGAGGCGATGGTACG
>CAYPEU010000093.1:3561-6989 GCA_964409855.1 uncultured Desulfocapsa sp. | reverse complement strand
CCGGTCCCACCGTGTGGATTACATGGCGGGCCGGGAGTTGGTAGCCTTTGGTGATCCTTGCCTGTCCCGTTGGGCAGCCGCCTATTCTGCGGCATTCATCCAGCAGTTCTGGTCCTGCAGCTGCATGGATGGCACCGTCAACGCCGCCGCCTCCGAGGAGAGAATTGTTGGCAGCATTGACAATGGCGTCCACTGCAAGGGTGGTGATGTCAGTGCGGATGACTGTGATGGAACTCATGATTTATCCTGTCTTGCCATCTCTTTTTCCAGGAGTTCACCAAGGATCCGGGCAAAATCACCAACCAGCTGGATGCAGTGTTTTCTTCGACTGTCCGGGTTGGAATAGTAGTCTTTCACCGCATCTCGATCATGCCAGTCAAGGCGGGCGATGTCCCTGCAGTTGGATCCGCCGTAGGGTTCACTCAGTTCATCGAACTTACGAACCAGCTTATGGCTGAGTCCCCAGACGCGCGGATTTTCCCTCTCTTCCAGATTTCCTCTGCTATACAGAGACGAGACAACAGCCACTGCACCGAGCAGGGTTCCGCAGACAGATCCGGAGCTGGCAATACCCCCGCCAAAGGCTCCAACCGCCTTGATAACCTCTTCATCCCTCTTGTCTATTTTTTCCTGGCCCACGGCCAGAATAGCCTGACTTCAATGGAAACGTTTTTTAAAAAGCTCCATTGCCTTTTCCTGCATCTCTTCAGGGGTCATGATTCTCTCCAATTGCTCTGTTTTTCATTCACAGAAATAGATTCTATTGATAGGGTATAGAATAGTCTGTTTGCAGGAAAATGTCAGGTGGTGCTTGTCCATAAATGAGATTTTTCTCTTCGACGTATATGTAGTCTCGGTGGAGGAATAAGGATGCACAACAAAGCACAGGGTATGGTTCTCGCCTCGTTTGCGGGTGATGCATTGGCATTGGGTGCTCACTGGATCTATGAAACAGATCGTATAGAGAAGGAGTTTGGCAGGGTGGAACAGCTCTGTGCACCACTGGCTGATTCCTATCATCCAAGCAAGGGAAAGGGCGATTTTACCCATTATGGAGACCAGGCCCTGCTGCTCCTGCAGTCAGTGGCTGCGAACAAGGGGTTTGTCCTTGATGATTTCAGCCGTCGTTGGCAGGCTTTCTTTGCCGCTTATGACGGATACGTGGACAAGGCGACTCAGGAGACCCTGGACCATTTTGCCAAGGGAAGTGGACCGGATTCCAGTGGCTCCAATTCATCAGAACTGGGTGGAGTGGCCCGGATAGCTGGCCTGGCATATCATTATCGGGATGACTTTGATGGGATGTCGATTGCAGTGCGCGCCCAGACCGCCATGACCCATGCCGCCCCTGCTGCCCTTGCCGGTGCTGATTTCTTAAGTCGAACCATCTTTGCTGTACTCCAGGGCACACCTCCGCAGGAGGCAGTGGAGGAGTCCCTGGCCGAGGGAGTTGCGGACATGGCACTAGACATGCGCCTGGCCGTGGCCCTTGATTCTACCGAAGGGGACAGCCGTCAGGTGATTGAGCAGTTTGGACAGATGTGCGGTATTGTCTCTGCCTTGCCCGGAGCCGTGCACCTGGTGTTGCGCTACCCTGATGATCTGCGTACTGCGCTCATAGAAAACGTGATGGCAGGTGGTGATTCTGCAGCTAGGGGCATGGTCGTTGGCATGATACTGGGGGCAGCCCTTGGACCTGATGCTGTGCCGGGAGAGTGGCTGCAGGAGATGAACCGGTTTCAGGAAATCAGCGCACTGCTGACAGAGCTTGATTAGTTTTACCTCTATCATCCAGGGAGTGGAACCGGGTCAGGGAAAAGGATCGAGAGGAAAGGGGAGGAATCATGGCCAGACCGGAAGAGATGTATCAGTGCCAGACCGTGGATTGCGGATATATATACGACCCTGATAAGGGCGACAAGAGAAGGAAGATCCCTGCTGGGACCTCGTTTCAGGATCTTCCTGATGAATGGCGTTGTCCAAGCTGCGGTGCGGGCAAGAAGATGTTTCGTCCCCTGGCAGGAGAAGGCAGTGTAGTGGTTGAACAGCAGTAAGATGTTGCTATTGTCATGGATCTGATCGATACCCATAGCCATATTGATTTGGCACTCTTTCGTGACGATATCCAGGAGGTCCTTGCCAGGGCGAGGGAGGCTGGAGTTGTTGCCCAGGTCCTGCCAGGAGTCTGTCGGGCAGGCTGGAAAAGGCTCCTCTCCCTCTGCAGCAGGGAAAGTGATCTGCATCCGGCCATTGGCCTGCACCCCTTGTATCTTAAGCATCATGGACGGGACGACCTGGATGTCCTGCGTGATCATGCCCTGCAGGGCGGATTAAAAGGGATTGGTGAGATCGGGCTCGATTTTTTTGCTCAGGATGCGGACCTGGCAGTCCAGCAGGAACTGTTCGAGGCCCAACTGGCCATTGCCGCACAGGCAAAACTGCCAATACTCCTCCATGTGCGCAAGGCCCATGACCAGGTGCAGGCCACCCTCCGTCGCCTGCGTTTCAGGCATGGGGGAATTGTACATGCCTTCAGCGGCAGTCTGCAGCAGGCCGAGCACTACCTGAAACTGGGTTTTTGCATCAGTATCTGCGGCACTATCACCTATGATCGGGCCACACGGATCCGTGCTGTTGCCGCAGCAATTCCTCTGGAGTCCCTGGTCCTGGAAACGGATTCTCCAGACCTTCCGCCGGCTGCTCATTACCGGCAGCGGAACAGTCCTGAGTATCTCCCGGAGATCCTGGCCGCTCTGGCAGACCTGCGAGGCGAGACAGCAGAGTGTATCGCTGAACAGACAACGAAAAATGCCAAGAACCTGCTCGGATTGTGAGGGGCTTTGCGGGCAGGTTTGTTCCAGTCTCGTAGGGGAGGTCTCTGAGCCTGTCTGGCCTTTGATGCGCTTTCTGATAAGCTCGGCAATTTTTCTCGTGTATTCCCTGCATCGTGCATGAAGGTGCTTGTCATCTCCCATCTGTTGTCCTTCCTCACCTCTTCAATCACCATTCAATAGCTGGATGGAGTGGTTCCGTCGGTGTTTTCTCACCACCCTGTGTGCATTTTGTAACACCTTGAAACCATTGAGATGTCTGTTGCATGTCGTCCCGATATGAACCCGACTTCACCCGATGTCGGCTTTTTTTCTTCACCTCGTCGCCGTACAATGAAATCAAAAGCAGGGGATGTTGATAACAGCATCGACATCTGGAAAAGGCCTAACGGTTTCACCTCAGTTTTGGAGGAAAAAGATGAAAACAGGAATGATGCTTCTTCTGGCAATGATGGTAACTGCAATGACATGGAACACGGGAATGACAGCAACCTTAAAATGTGAGGTCAGCAAGGTAGAGGGGGCAATGGTTGTCTTGGACTGTGGGGAAGAGGCAGATAAGCTCGAACCAGGTGTTGCGGTAAAAGTGAAAACAGA
>CAYPEU010000093.1:0-3461 GCA_964409855.1 uncultured Desulfocapsa sp. | reverse complement strand
GGCTGGCAGGTCTGTGGGATTAGCCGCTGAAGACCTGCCGGCCTCTCTGCCAGTAAAAAGGAGACACTATGCTGATGACAATAAGATCTTTCCAGTGGATAGCTGCAATAATGCTTGTTGCAATACTGCCTGTTCAATCCCTGGCCAGGGGGTATTACAGGTCCGGTGATGTCACCGTTGAGATTGTCTCTGATCAGCGCGGGACATTACGAAAATTTGCTGCCCGCTCTGCAAGGGCGGACACAGACCGACACTATGTTATTGCTCGCAATGGTGAAGACTATCGTATCAGGATCAGTAATCCAAGTAATGAACGGGTCGGGGTCGTCATTGGTGTTGATGGCAGAAACATCATTTCCGGACGCAGGTCACATCTGAAATCCGACGAACGCATGTTCATCCTCGAACCGTATCAGACAGAGGAATATGGGGGATGGCAGAAGGGCCGTAATCGCATCCGCAGGTTCTCTTTTGATAAGTTCAGTGATTCATATGGCCCCGGCTGGGATAATTCTGCGGCCATGGGAGTGGTAAAGGTGGCTGTTTTCAGGGAGCGTCATCACCAGAGCTATGGAAAAAAACAGGGAAAAGAATGGCGGGGTAGAAAACACGGCAACAGAGGGAGACACTTTGTCGCCCAAAAGAGACCGGTTGAGAGAAAAGTTATACGCTATGAACATCGTTCCACCCTGTGCCGCAAGGGTGTCGTCCAATGCAGACCAAGGCATGAACAGAGACCCTCTTGGCCGCATCCCAGGAAAAACGTTGGATATGCACCGTCTCCCTCCTGGTCTTTTCACCTGAGATTTTAGTTCTGGGCCGGCATCTATTCGTGAGAATCTCCAGCCATAAAAAACAGGCAGGATTCCCAAAGGAAATCCTGCCTGTTAATCGAATTCTACAGCCTGTAGAAGATCAGCAACCGCCTATTCCTCAAGCCCCTCCTGCCTTTTTGGGAGGAGCAGGTAAGCCTTCCTTGGTGAGTGGGCTGCCAATGGATGAACGGGATATTTTGACGCGGACGTTATCGGCTATTTCAAGGGTCACGACACTCTCGGTGAGTCCGGTGATGGTTCCGTGAAGTCCACCCTTGGTTACGACCTTGTTACCGGTTTTCAGGTCAGCCAGGAACTGCTGCTGCAGTTTGGCCTGCTTTTGCTGAGGCCTGATGAGCATGAAGTAAAAGACAGCAAAGATGAGAATAAGGGGGATAAAAGAGGCAATGCCTCCTGCGCCTCCGCCTGCTGCGGGTGCTGCTGCGTATGCAACTCCTGTCATGATGTTTCCTCCAAGAAAAAACAGAATTTGAATGTGTTATTATTATAACGTACTCTTTAAAATGTTATTTGTAATCACTCTGATTCGAGCCTGCCATAAAAATCGTTCCGAAAGGCGGAAAAGCGGTCCTTTTCGATGGCCTCACGCATCTCAGCCATGAGGTTGAGGTAATAATGGAGGTTATGGATGGTGTTGAGGTGATAGCTGAGGATCTCCCGGCACTGGAACAGGTGGCGGAGGTAGGCCCGTGAGTAGTTGCGGCAGGTGTAACAGTTGCAGTTGGGATCAAGGGGCTCTTTGTCGTCGCGATACCTGGCATTTTTGATCACCACCTTTCCGGTGGAGGTGAACAGGGTGCCGTTGCGGGCATTGCGGGTGGGCATGACGCAGTCAAACATATCCACCCCTCGATAAACACCTTCCACCAGATCTTCCGGGGTACCCACTCCCATGAGATATCGGGAGTACTCTTTCGGCAGATAGGGGATTGTGGCGTCGGTCATCTCCTGCATCATGGATTTATCTTCCCCCACACTGAGACCGCCGATGGCATAGCCGTCAAATCCTATGTCGATGAGGGCCTCGGCGTGCTCGCGCCGGAGATCCGGGAACATGCCGCCCTGAACAATACCAAAGAGCAACTGGCCGGTATCGCTCTGGGCCTGGCGGCAGCGCTTGGCCCAGCGGGTGGTAAGGTCTGTGGATTGAACCGTCACTTCCCGTGTGGCAGGAAAAGGGATGCAGGTATCGAGGCACATCATGATGTCTGATCCCAACGCCTCCTGCACCTGTACCGCATCTTCCGGGCTGAGAAAGAGTTTGGAACCATCAAGGTGGGAGCGGAAGCTTGCACCCTCTTCTGTGATTTTTGCCAGTTCCTTCAGGCTGAAGATCTGGAAGCCTCCGGAATCGGTGAGAATGGGGCTGTTCCAGTTCATGAAATCGTGCAACCCTCCGAAGCTGCGGATCAGCTCATGGCCGGGGCGGATAAAAAGATGGTAGGTGTTGCCGAGAATGATCTGGGCACCCATTTCCTTCAGATTTTCCGGAGTCACGGACTTGACCGTGGCCTGGGTACCCACTGGCATGAAGACCGGGGTCTGGATCGTGCCGTGCAGGGTCTGCACCTCTCCTCTGCGTGCTGCACAGTCTGAGGAGTCGTAATGGAGGGTAAAGGGGGATTTATTATTGTTCATTGGTTTTTTCACGTTCCAGTAATATTTTTTTCCTTTTGATCCCCCAGCGATACCCGCCAAGGGAGCCGTCGCCACGGATTACCCTGTGACAGGGAATGATCACTGCCACGGGGTTGGCCCCGCACGCATTTGCCACTGCCCGGAAACTCCTGGGGCGGCCTATACGTTCTGCCAGCTCGCTGTAGGTGAGGGTGGTCCCGGAGGGGATCTCTGTCAGTCCGGTCCACACCAGCTGCTGAAAGGGGGTTCCCTGGATATCCAGTGATATCCCGCAATGGGCTGACCGACCGTCAACAAAGTCTACGATCTTTGCCATGTTGGCGGAGAATGTCTCATCTGCTGGAGAGATCCTGGCCTCTGGAAACCGCTCTTCCAGGGAGCCGAGAAGATCATCGGGTTCGTCTCCAAGGGCCAGGAAACAGAGCCCTGCATCCGTTGCGGCCGCAATGACCCAGCCCAGCTCGCAGGCTGCTGAGGCCTGCTGAATGAAGAGGCCTTTCCCCTTTTTTTCTCTTTGGTTGTTCGTCATATTGGTGTCACCTGTACCTGCTGCGATTTTTATCTTGGCTGAGTATAAATCTTTTTTTTAACGGAAGCATCCCACTTTTTGCTTTGAATGAAAAAAGTGAATGGCTGAAGAAGTTTTGACCATCAGAGAGGAGTAGGATAAAGTGATCGTGGAAAGGCTGGTGTTGATTGGTTTCTGCAGATGGGGTTCCAGGTTGAATAAGGGATGGGGAATGGGTAAGCAGGTAGTCTTCTGTCTTTTTCTGTTTGGTCAGTTGCTTTTATCAGTTCCCGAGCTTGCTGCTGCCTCTGAAAGGGAAGAATGGCTGTCCAGTCACAACAGCTACCGTAGCCTGCATGGGAGTGCGCCTCTGCAGTGGTCCGAAGCACTTGCAGAAAGTGCTGGAGACTACGCGGCAACGTGTCCCACAAGCCATTCCGCATCCGGGTATGGAGAAAACATTGCCTGGGCAAGCTATG
>CAYPEU010000092.1:0-7260 GCA_964409855.1 uncultured Desulfocapsa sp. | reverse complement strand
TCAAGGTTCTCGCCGTCTGCATCTTTCTTCCAAACGGGAAGGCCCCATTCTTCGAACAGTTTAACAGACTCATCAACGTGACGACCACAGTCATAGATAAGATCTTCACGAACAACGCCCATCAGGTCATTACGAACCATCTTTACGTAGTTTTCGATTGGATTCTCACCAATGTAGGTGTTGATAGCAGAAAGACCCTGAGCAACAGCACCGGAACGCTCCATGGATGCCTTGTCTACGAGGGTGATTTTCAGATCATCACTTGCCCATTTTTTGATTTCAAATGCAGTACCGCATGCAGCCATACCACCACCAACGATGAGAACATCAACATCGTGCTCTACGATCTCGGGATCGACGACGGCATTCAGCTCGCCAAGAGGTTTATTTGGTAACGCCATAGTTTAAATCTCCTTTTAGATTCAAAATATTTTAAAATAATTCAATTAATTCTTCTCAAATAGCATGAGCCAGAATTATTTAGGGGTCGGCAGATCAGCTTCGAGGAGAAGATTCTCGTCATCCAGGTTAGCACCTTTCTCGCCAGGATATGCGTTAGCAGCACCCTCAGCAGTGGTACGAACAGGGAATTTGAAGCGTTTCATGTTACCGTTACGGAACTTAACGGTCCACATGATGGAATCTGCACTGCGCATGGGGTGAACCTGGCCGCCCATGGGTACAAAGTCATCGTATCCACGAACAAAGATTGCGCCCTGTGGACAAATTTTAACACAAGAGTAACATTCCCAGCATGCATCAGGCTCCTGATTGTATGCTTTCATTTCCTCTTTGTTAAGTACCATCAGGTCGTTGGGACAGATGTACATACATGCTGTCTTGTCGCCACCTTTGCATCCATCACACTTCTCAGGATCTACATAACTTGGCATTAAACTACCTCCTCAGTTTGTTTTTACTTTTGCGACCCGGAACAGACCGGGCCAACTATACCACTAAATAAAGGAACAGCATAAAAAAGTCAGGCTTTTCACACACCGCCCCGCCTTCACACAAATCTAAACAATCTCAACGAGTTAAGGCATCACTTAAGAGTAATGGAAATAAATGAACCATCACTCATTTTTCCAAGATTAATCTTATAATTTGTTGCCGAATAATTGTCAAGATAATTCAGTCCACGTCAGTGCGGCTAATCAGTCATAACTGTTTCGAGCCAGTACCTCTCGCGGCTTCGCACCATCGGCTGGTCCGACCACGCCCTCTTTTTCCATCATTTCAATCATCCTCGCTGCCCGGTTGTAGCCAACCCGCAGGCGTCGCTGGACCATGGAAATGGATGCCTGGCCAGACTCACAGACAATGGCCACTGCCTCATCATAGCGCTCATCCTGTTCACCGGTATCTCCATTTTCCCCTCCGTTCTCCTCTTCTTCCACCGCCGCAGTCACCGACTCATCATAAGAGGCATCCCCCTGTTCTTTGAGAAAGTGAATGATTGCCTCAGTTTCAGCCTCAGAGATATAGGCACCATGAATCCGCTGCAGACTGGGGGCACCATTTGCCAGAAAAAGCATATCACCAAGACCAAGGAGATGTTCGGCTCCGGATGTATCGAGAATGGTTCGGGAGTCTACCTTGGATGACACCTTAAAGGAGATTCTGGTTGGAAAGTTGGCCTTGATGAGACCGGTAAGGACATCCACAGAGGGTCTCTGGGTTGCCAGGATAAGATGCATACCGGCCGCTCTTGCCATCTGGGCAAGACGGGCGATGGATGCCTCAACATCCTTGGAGGCCACCATCATCAGGTCGGCAAGTTCATCCACGATAATGACGATGTAAGGAAGTTTCTCCTCGGCCACCTCGTTATAGGAGTCAAAACTTTTCACCTTCTGTTCCTCAAGGAGCTTGTATCGTCGTTCCATCTCCCTGACTGCCCAGAGCAATGCACGTGAGGCCAGTTTTGGTTCCACCACCACAGGATGCAGAAGGTGAGGAATTCCTTCATACCCTGAAAGTTCGATCCGTTTCGGATCTATCATCAATAAACGCACCTCTTCTGGAGTAGCATT
Source organism: uncultured Desulfocapsa sp. (assembly GCA_964409855.1). Lineage (GTDB taxonomy): Bacteria > Desulfobacterota > Desulfobulbia > Desulfobulbales > Desulfocapsaceae > Desulfocapsa. The sequence goes on along the minus strand of CAYPEU010000092.1, from coordinate 5,224 downwards.
AAATAAAAGAGAAGCAATGATGGTGTTAATGGCCACACTCTTTCCTGCCCCTGTCGCACCGGCAATGAGAAGATGGGGCATCCTTGCCAGGTTTGCGGTGACCGGACTGCCCACCACATCCAGGCCCAAGGCAATGGTAAGCTTATCTTTGCTCCCACGATAGACTTCAGATGCCAGCAGTTCACGGATATAGACCACCGATCTGCGAGGGTTAGGAATCTCGATTCCCAATGCCGCCTTGCCCGGAACCGACCCCACCACTCGAACCGACTGGGCCTTGAGCCCGAGTGCAAGGTCATCGGCCAGGGCCACTATTTTGTTGATTTTCACCCCGGCTGCCGGAGAGTATTCATAGGTCGTTACCACCGGACCGGGAGAAATACCGACAACCTTTCCCGACACCCCAAAATTCTTGAGCTTTTGCTCAAGCTGTTTGGATACCTGGTAGTAGAGTTCCTTGTCTATCTGCTCCTGTTCATGGGCATGTTTTTCAAGCAGACCCAAAGGGGGAATTTTCCAATCCCCGCGGGCCACAGGCTGTGCCGTAAACTCATCATCCGTCTCATCACTCCCTGCGACTTTCGACAATTCTTTGACAACCGGCACAGACAATGACGGCCCATTTTGCAAAGCAGGCCTCACCTCTTTTGTATCGATGAATGATTTTTCTTTTTTTACCTGTTTTTTTTCTTCTTTTCGTGCCACTTTCTTCTGGACTCTCTTCTCCTTTCCGGAGGCCAGAATGCTCTTCACTCCTGCACCAACCCGTTTTATCATCCGCCAGAGGAAGGCACCAAGCTGATAGGGAGAAAACTGGGTTGAAAGCATAAGGGAGACGATAAAGAGCAGAAGCAGAAACAGGACTGTCCCGGGTCCGCCCACCACTGACTGCATAAGACTAAAGACCGTCTTCCCGAGAAAACCTCCGTTTTCAACAGCTGCAAGATTTTTGAGGGAAAGAGAGGAGAGAAGCGCACAGGCGGCGATGACCGAGCCGGTGAGTCCTGCAGTAATCTGGGGCAGACGCTCAAAGGACATCCTGGGACTGAAAAAAAGAAGGGAGAGGAGCAGGAGCAGAGCAGCAAGGAGGTAGGCCCCCCAGCCGGTAAATCCCATTAAGACCTGGGCAACGAGCTTCCCCACCTCTCCCCCCCAGTTTCCTTCACCGGACAGGGTCTGGGAGACGAGGCTGAGAAAAAGAAAAAGAGAAAGAAAAATCCCCAGGATTGCCACAGCTTCCTGTTTCAAGCCGGGCCGTGTTTTCTTGCTGACTTGTGCCATGTCGTGTCACTGAGCCTCTATTTTGTGAATGGAAAAACAAATAATTGGAAGGGATAAAAGCAGATCAGAGGAAAAAGGGACTCCCTCTTCCATTGATATTATAGACAATTGATCTAATCAGATTTGTCAAAAAAAGCAAGATGACATAAAAAAAGTGGAGGACGTACCGGCTGGAAGGAGAAAGAAAAAACGTACTTTTGTGGGGGAAAAAACCGGGCAGAACTCAGGCAGGAGACTCAGCTGGGACCCAGCGAAAGTGAGGTCTTGACGCTATCCAGGATGCCATTGACAAATGCGGGTGATTCATCACTACCGAAGCGTTTGGCTATTTCCACGGCCTCATTAATGGCAACCTCAGGAGGCACGTCAGCCTGATAGCTCATTTCATAAACAGCGATGCGAAGAATATTTCTGTCGGTTGCATCAATCCGTTCCAGGCGCCAGTTACTGGCATGGCTGCAAATCGACTCATCCACATGCAGGCGTTCCCTGCCAATTCCAACGAGGAGCTGCAAGGCGTAGGGACGTGCCTTTTTCTGGACATCATAGAGGGAACAGAAGTCAGCAAAGCGCTGCTCCACGTCTCCCCCCTGACCAGAGTCATGCCCCAGGAAATCATCTTGAAAAAGAAACTGCAAAACAGCTTCACGAGCGTTTCGACGTATCCCCATGGCTTAACAGATGAAAGTGGATCGTTGAGTGTAAAAAACAAACAGCAGAATTTCGAATTTCACAGTTATTTCCCTTCCGCCGTTCGACATTTGATCTTCTCTACAGTGGTTATTGAATAGAGAACAAGCTGATTTTATGAAAATTACTGAAAATTAGTAATGAGATTGGCCATCTCAATGGCAGCAACAGCCACTTCTGCGCCCTTGTTACCGGCCTTGGTACCGGAGCGTTCAATGGCCTGCTCAATGGTTTCTGTGGTCAACACCCCGAAGATTACCGGGATACCGCTGTCAAGGCCGACCTGGGCAGACCCCTTGGAAACTTCGTTAACCACTACATCAAAGTGGGGAGTGGCACCACGAATGACGACGCCTAAACAGATCACCGCGTCATACTTCTGAGATTCGCTCATTTTTTTTGCAATCAAGGGAATCTCAAACGCACCCGGAACCCTCACCACATCAATGTCACCGTCTGCAGCGCCAGAACGCAGTAAACTGTCGAGAGCCCCCTCAAGAAGTTTCTCTGAGATAAAGGAGTTAAAACGCGCTACAATAATTCCGAATTTTTTCCCGTCGGCCTTCAGGTTTCCTTCAATGTAATTTGCCATATCACTCATTTTCCTTTAATTGATAACTTGGTAACTGTTCAACAGGAACTTATTCATCATCCACTTCGATCAGGTGCCCCATGCGGTCACGCTTGCACTGGAGGTAGCCCTTATTCTCATCCCCTGCCTCAACCTCGATGGGGAAACGGTCAACCACTTCAATGCCGTAACCCTCAAGCCCAACTATTTTTTTGGGATTGTTGGTGAGCAGTCCCATCTTTTTCACACCAAGATCACGCAGGATCTGCGCCCCGATTCCGTAATCGCGAAGATCCGCCTTAAACCCAAGCTTCAAATTGGCCTCCACGGTATCCATACCTTCATCCTGCAGGGTGTATGCCTTGAGCTTATTCACAAGCCCTATGCCCCGACCTTCTTGACGCATATAGAGCACAATACCGGAACCTTCCTGATCAATCATACGCATGGCAGCATGGAGTTGATCACCACAGTCGCAACGTGCAGAGCCGAAGACATCTCCAGTCAAACACTCAGAATGGACCCTCACCAGGACCCTTTTTTCAGAATCTATTTCCCCTTTAACAAGTGCCAGATGCTCAAAGTTATCCACATCATTGGTATAGACAACAGCCTTGAACTCTCCAGCATGACCGGTGGGAATCCTTGCCTCTGCTGCCCGATGAACCAGAACATCCTGACGCAGACGGTAGGCAACGAGATCAGCAATGGTACAAATCCTCAGATCATGCTCATCTGCAAATTTTTCAAGATCCGGCATCCTGGCCATGGTCCCGTCCTCTTTCATGATCTCGCAGATGACTCCGGCTGTGGTCAATCCGGCAAGACGAGAAAGATCAACAGAGCCTTCGGTCTGCCCCAGACGAACAAGCACCCCACCCTCACGGGCACGGAGAGGAAAGATATGGCCCGGGCTGATAATATCAGTGGGTTTGGCATCAGGAGCAACAGCGGCCTCAATGGTTCGCGCCCTGTCTGCTGCCGAGATCCCGGTGGAAACTCCAGTTGTGGCTTCAATACTGACAGTAAAGCCGGTACCATAGGGCGACTTGTTGTTGGAGACCATCATGGGCAGTTCCAGCTTGTCAACCAGGTCAGGGCTCAGGGTAAGACAGATCAGTCCCCTGCCGTGTCTGGCCATGAAATTGATCGCCTCAGGCGTCACAGCAGAAGCTGCCATACAGAGATCGCCTTCATTTTCACGATCCTCATCATCAACCAGAATAACCATCTTTCCGGCTCTGATATCTTCTACAACTTCCTCAATTGGACTAACTGCCATAATAACCAACCTATTTATATAAAATTGCGAATAATAAAATAAAACTGTTCAAAAAAAACCATTCTCAGCAAGAAAAGCAGGATTTATGCCCTTCCCCTGGACTTCCAGCTCACTATCCGGGCCTTTGCGTGCAAGGAGCTTTTCCACATACTTCCCAATGATATCCACTTCGATATTCACCTTGCCTCCCCGTTTTAAGAGGCCAAGGCTGGTCACCTGCAGGGTATGGGGAATGATAGAGACTTCAAAGGTCTCATCACTGCAGCTGTTCACCGTAAGACTCACTCCGTCAATGGTGATGGATCCCTTTTCGATGACATAACGACCCAGCGCCCGAGGGAAAGAAAAAGAAAAGAGGGTGAAATCTCCCTTTGGCTGCCGCTCACGAACAGTTGCCACGCAATCGATATGGCCGGACACAATATGGCCACCAAGTCGGTCGGAGAGCCGGAGAGCCCGTTCCATGTTCACGGTCCCGCCCACCCTTAGGCTGTTAAGGGTCGTGCGGGAGAGACTCTCGGGGGAGACATCGACAGTGAACTTTCGTCCCTGGATGTTATAGGCCGTCAGACAGACGCCGTTTATGGCTATGGACTCCCCCTCTTCGGGATCACTCAGATCAAATCCGGCTTCCAGGTCAAAGGCCAGTCCACCACCTGCGCTGCGCTTGGCCAGTAAGCTGCCGGTACCTGCTACTATCCCTGTGAACATCGTCTCTTGTCAAGCCCTTTTCAGGCCGCTTCCAGCTCTTTTGCCTTGTTCAAAAAGTCTTCGGCAATATTTTTATGATTATAGTTGCTGTGAATGGAGGAAATGGTCCTGTAGGCATCTGCCGCTTTTTTCTTCTCTCCCTGATCCAGGTAGATTTCGGCCATACTCTCCAGGGTCTCAACAGTACCCTGCGGGTTGTTATTCAGGTTATAGGTTTCCAGCATATCGAGACAAGTCTGCAGCGCCTTGTTGTAGTCTTTCAGGCCCCGATGAACAGCAATCAGCTGCTTGGAAAGCGATAACAGGCTCATGGGATCTTCCAAACGATCACAGATCTCCCAGGCCCGCTGATAATGCTCCAGGGCTTTTTCATACTCAGCATTTTCCAGGCAGATATTCCCTAACTGATTTGACGCATTAGCAATCCCATCTTGATTGTTTTTCTCTTCAAACCCACACAGGGCATTATGAAAGGCCAATACGGCCTGAGAAAGATCCTTGTTCTGCAGAAACTCCTTTCCATCCTCATACTCTGCCTGAATGGGATCACTGGAGCGCTTTTTCTCTTTTTTCTTTTCTACCTGCTGTATGTCGCCCAAGGGCTGGATACCACTAATCATCGTTATTTTCTCCTTCTCGTATCTGTCCAAGGGACACTTTTACCAGTTCAGAAACTGTATGTTCTTCAG
>CAYPEU010000091.1:0-7482 GCA_964409855.1 uncultured Desulfocapsa sp. | reverse complement strand
TCGGTTGCGTAATCATGACCAGTTAACAGGGTGTCAAAGTCCCTTTCTTTTGCAGAATCACTGAAACTGCCGAGTAATGGCAAGAAGTTTGTCCACGGTTTGTTTGATTGTATAGGGCGAGTCAACCTGTTCATCCTCCAGGCCGCTATCCATCCATTTCATGATATATTCCTTCAGCTGATCCTTTATGGCAGATGCATCATCAGGGTCAGCGACCCGGTGACCACATTCGAGTACAATGGTGCCCAGTTCTGATGTTTCTGCTGTGAGAGCGAGAACCGGACGTCCCATGAGCAGATATTCATAAACTTTGGAGGGGATATACTCTTCGCATATCAGGCCACTGCCATGCAGGATCAAGAGGACATCACAGCGTTTCATGGCCTCAATGACCTGCTGTCGGCCTGATTTTCCGGTTTGTATATCAAACTCCAGTCTCCCATGTTCCTGCAGGGTATGTCCCAGTGGAAATGTGCTCAGGGCTTTTTGAGAGACATCATCGAGTCCGGATCCATAGACATCAAGTACCACATGCTCCTGCCAATCAGGGTGTTCTTTGAAGAGGAGAGCCAATGCCTCAATGAATCGGTTGAGGTTACGACTGGTGGCAAGGGAACCGAAGTGACCAAAATGGATTTTGTCCCTCTTGCCATATACCACCTCTGAGGTTGCAGGTGGGGCCGCTCCCGGTCTGAGTACAACCTTCATTCCCTCTATGGGGTGTCTCTGGTGGGCACTTTCCAAGGCATGATCGGTGAAATAGATAACAGCTGCGGCATGTGTACAGATTTTTTTCTCTATCCAGTTTTTAAACAGGTAACGTTGGCGCAGCTTTATCTTTTCAGTATCATAGACCAGTGGGTCATGTATTTCAGCAACCCACGGAATGGAGGATATTTTATGGAGAAAATAGGCAGCCAGGTGCGTGGACGCTGGTCCAGCTGTGGAGTAAATTACATCTGGGTGATATTGAAACAGGCAGAAAAGCCCTCTGAGAGCAGCGCTAAATCCCCAGGACCAATGGGTATCAAGATGAATCACGATCCGCTCCAGGAGATAAAAGGGTAACAGGAAGACGGTAACCAAGGCCTTCAGCAGTTGCCTGAACCACTTCTGCATACTATTATTTCTTTTGAGCAGAAAACGTAATTCATACTGCAGACCTGAAGGAAAAAAGGAGAATATGCGGAGATGGCGAAAGCGTCTGTCTTTTTTACCGATGGGTCCACTGAGCACTGTCAGTAGAACACCTTCTTCCAGGAGCAGGGGAATACGGTCAGTGATTGTTTGGCTTGCAGCCTTGCCGTCAATGTTGAACTGGTAGGCAAGAATCAGCCATTTTTCGCGGCCTGATCCATTTTTATTTTGTTTCATAGTGTTATCACTTGAACAGTTGCATGCCGGTTCAACAATTATGGGCGGTTAACAGGGCTTCGATATCGGAACTGCATAACAGATGGACATTGTCGCGTACCTTTCTCTCAGACCAGTTCCACCAAGCCAGCTGCAGAAGCCTGGATACGGTGTGGTTCTCAAATCTCATTTTGATGACTTTGGCGGGATTGCCGGCAGCTATACCATAGGGTTTCACGTCACGACTCACCAAGGCGTTGGCGCCGATTACCGCCCCATCACCAATGGTGGTGCCTGAGAGGATGGTGGCGCCATATCCCACCCATACATCGTTGCCAATGACTATGGCACCTTTTGAAGCAGGGTGCCCGGCTATTTCACTGCCCTCCGGCCATGGACCGGAGAGATCGGGAAAGGGATAGGTGGTGGCCCAGTCCAGGCGGTGGTCTCCTCCCAGGAGAATGGTTACCTTGCCGGCAAATGAACAGTATTTTCCGATACTCAGTCTGCTACTGTTGTCGTAGCTGATGACTGCAGGAGAGCCGTAGGTGAAATCACCTATGGAAAATTGTGCCCCCTGGAGCTGATCCTTGGTGAAAAAAGGTTTTTTTTTCGAGAAGAGCCTCATGATATCTTGTCATTTATGGCCTGAGCCTTGAAGACGAATTGAGTAGCGATGAAATTTTTTGTAAGATCGGTGTATTTCTTTCTCAGCCTTGGGCCTGCCAGGGGGATGAGGCGCAGGATATCCGATGGTGCGAGGATGCGCGTATCAAAAAGGATCTTGAACGGGCAGATATCCTCGAATGTAAACCCGAACTCTATGATATCATATCCACACCTGGTGAGCATCTTTTGAAAACTGTTGATGGTGAAGAAACGCAGGTGGGTCCTGTCAAAGACTCCATAGGTCTCATACTCCCACTTTCCTACCAGGAGTCTGAATCTGCATTGCCAGTGGGCAATGTTGCAGGTGGAGATGACAAGAATGCCATTTGGAGCCAGCCAACCTTTCATGCGTTGCAGTATTGCTTCGGGATCAACAATATGTTCGATGACCTGTGACATGAACAGGACATCGAATGCTCCTTGTCGGGTCACTTCCTTATCCAGGTCTGACTGGATTTCAGGGTCGTCAATATTCCCGGTATGGACAGCCATTCCTCTGGCAATGGCTGCTTCGGCTTGCTCTCTGACCGGTTCTACTCCGATAACGCGGCAGCCCTTTTCCCTGATCAGGTATTCAGACATATAGCCGGTTGCACAACCAATCTCCAGAACTCGACTGTTGGCTGGAATCATCTCCAGCTGGATGCGGTCTATATTATTTTCTTTCAATGATTGAAAGTCGATGCTGTCCTGGTGGTATTTTATCATTCAGCCTGCAATCCTTTCTGAGTTGGAGAAATCTTTGAACAAAAAGGAGCTGAACAGGGAAAAGAGAAATCCTGTCTGGTAAACCTGCAGGTATGATTCACCCAGCATGATCACCAGAAAGAAAATCGGGAAGGCCTGCCGTAGGGGAGTGAGAAAATCCTTTGTTGTAAAGGCGGCAAAGAGTTGGCTGATGAAGATGGCCAGGAGGCTGACCAGGCCAAAAATACCGAATTGCGAGATGACCAGGAGATACTGGTTATGGGGGTTGTCTGTGTTGGGCATGTTCGGCGAATGAATCTGGTTGATCTTCGCATATTCTCCAGGGAAGTCGCCTGTCCCAGTACCGATCAGCCAATTATCCTCCAGGAGGAGAAAGGTGTTTTGGCAGAACGAGAGACGACAACCCATGGAGGTAATTTTACCAGAGGCGCTGTTTTGTATTTCTGTAACGGTGGTGTTTATACGATTCCTGAAAGTAGGGCTGAACTGAAAAATGGCAGCAACCAGAAGTGGGAGAAGGATGAGGCCGGTGATCAGCATTTTCTTTGAGCGTGAATAAAAAATTTGAAAAAGGACGACAGCCAGTAAGACAAAAAACACCGCCTGCCCGGTACGCCCCACGGTAATAAACATGTTGCAGGAAAGAAAAAGGATAAGAATGATCTCTATTCCTTTGACAATAGGGCGGTTCTGTCTGAAAAGTAGGCTCTGGAGTACAATATAGATGGCCAGCGCCAGCATGGGATTGTAGGTCACATGGGTGGTGCCCTCTGTGGTAAATATTGATCCTGGAGGGAGAGCGATCACTCCTATCCAGACCAGATAGGCCTTACAGGCAAGAATGAAGATAGCTGTAACAAAAGCCGCCAGGTAATATTTTGTGTGATTTTTTTGGACAAGGGTCAGGAAAACAGGGAAGAGGAGAAGTTTCCACTGCTTTTTCAGGATCTGCAACCCCCAATCCAGATCTTCACTCCAGAGCAGGCCGATCAGGTGCAGAAGAAGATACAGAAGAACCGCAATGGACACCGGGTTATGAAGAATCTCTTTACATTTTTCCTTTTTGTTGCCACCTGCTACCCAGACCAGGACAAGGAGAATTGCAAGGATTGAAGCAGCAGATGTTGAAAGGGGAAGAGCAAAGGCAAAGAGCACAAGGAGTGGCGAGGCCGCGGCAGTTGCTTTTTGCGAGAGAAGATTCATTGGAAAAACTCGAGTGAAAAATATGTGTTAACGAAAGTTAGAGGAGGAGTTAAGTATTGCTTAGTTCTGGTATTGCATATTGTAGAGCGTCTCATATTCTCCTTCCAGGGTCAGGAGTTTCTCATGGGTCCCCTCTTCAACAATCTTACCACCTTTGACCACAATAATACGATCCGCATTTTTGATGGTGGAGAGCCGGTGGGCGATAACAAAGGTGGTCCTGTTTTTCATGAGGTTTTCCAGTGCCTTTTGAACTTCCCGTTCCGATTCAGTGTCCAGTGCAGACGTTGCCTCATCAAGTACGAGAATGGGAGCGTTTTTCAGGAGTGCCCGGGCGATGGAAAGCCTTTGCCGTTCGCCGCCAGACAGTCTGATCCCTGATTCGCCAATGATAGTATCAAAGCCTTCAGGAAGTTTTTCAATAAATCTTAAGGCATGGGCAGCATTTGCGGCCTTCCTGATTTCCTCTTCACTTCTATCCTGGTCACCATAGGAAATGTTGTTGCGGATGGTGTCGTTGAAAAGGATGGTCTGCTGGGTAACGATGGCGATCTGGTCACGAAGAGATTTCAGGGTGACATCGCGAATGTCGTGGTCATCAATAAGCAGGGATCCTTGCTGAATGTCAAAAAAACGGGGTATGAGGTTGGCAAGGGTGGATTTTCCAGAGCCGCTGGGACCCACGATGGCCAGGATTTCACCGGCGGGGACTGTGAGATTGATATCTTTGAGGACCGTGGTGTCTTCCTCATAGCTGAACTGCACATTCTGCAGTCTGATGACCTCATGAAAGGGGGGAAGTTCAACCGCTTCTTCTTTATTGACAATGTCTGGCTTCTGGTCCAGAAGGCCAAAGACTCGGACAGCAGCTGCCATTCCCTGCTGCACTGCAGAATTGATCTTACTGACGGCCTTGATCGGTTCATAAATCATCACCAGGGCTGTGAGAAAGGAGAAGAAGGTGCCGGGCGTTGAATTCCCGGCAATGACTTCCCTGCCACCGAACCAGACGATCAAGGCCATCCCGATACCTCCAATGACTTCCATGAGAGGGTGCTGAATACGACGGTACCTGGCATCTTCCATGATGGTCTCAAAAAGCCTTCCAACCTGTGATGAGAAACGTCTGGTTTCATACTTTTCCATGGCAAAGGCCTTGACCACCGGAGCGCCGGTGATGGATTCGTGCATGATGTTCGAGACTTCTGCTATTTCTTCCTGCATCCTGGTACTGATCCGGCGAAAGGCCCTGCCAAATTTAACAATGGGCACAGCAGCAGCCGGGAGAAAGACAATGGAGAGCAGGGCCAGTTTCCAGTTCATGGAAAAGATGACAATGAGGAGAAAAATAACTTGAAAAAAATCACGCAACAGGCCGACCACCACCGTAGAAATGGCACCCTGCATTAGGTTAATGTCGGAGATGACCCGGGAGATCAGCTCCCCGGTAGGGGTCTTGTGGAAAAAGGAGAGCGCCTGTTGGTGAACGTGTTCAAAGACCCGGATACGCATATCCCTGATCACGGTCTGCCCGATCTTTTCTAAAAGAAAAAAGTTGAGGCCGTAAAAGAAGCCTTTGATAGCAAAAAGGACAACGAGAGCAAAGGGGAGCAGAGCCAGAAAGTAGGTGTTTTTTTCAAAAAAGATCTTGTCCAGCAGGGGCTTGACCATATAGGCCTGGGCCCCACTGAGCCCAGCAACAATCAGGGCGGCAATCATGGCCACCGCGAATTGAAAGCGGTAGGGACGTATGAGGTTGAAGAGGCGTTTGAGGATTATCTTATTTGACATATGTAATATGGGGTGCTGTTAAATAGTTAAGGAAAAAAGTGCTATTCTAACATCACTTACGGGAAGAAACAAAGGGAATAGTTTTTAGAAAGCGGAGAAGTTTTTTGAAAAAAAAATATTGAAACTACAGAGGACAGAGATAGCACATAAAATCCTATAAAAACAATCAGTTATTTTGTATTCTCCTTTTTCTGTGTGGTGAGAGAGATTTTTTGCTTGTCAGGAGAAGTCGCTATTGCAGCTGAAGTTTGTCTTAAACAATGGTTTCAACATACAAGATTGAACCAGTCTTGCACCTCTGCGGTTCGACATTCCCTGTTCGGCACTCGATATTCCTTCTTTACCCTATATATTCTTTAATCTTGGCCAGGAGAGAAGGGTAGCTGATTTCCAGCATTCTGGCAGCCATACTCTTATTTCCCCTGCTTGCCGCAAGAGCTCGATTGATCATCTTCTTTTCGATGATCTTCTTGGCCTGTTTCAGAGAGTAGGTTCCCAGAATTTCATTAATCTGTCGTTCTGCTCCACTTTGATCATGGGGGTCGGCAAGATCTTTTGCCAGGATCTGATCTGTTTCAGCGAGAATGGCTGCTCGCTCCAGCATGTTTTTCAGCTCCCGGACGTTCCCCTTCCACTCCTGGCCAAGAAGAACGGTCATTGCCTCGGGAGAGATGTTCTTGATTGCCAGGCCCATCTTTTTGTTGAGTCTGGAGAGGAAATGGGTGCAGAGATAGGGGATATCATCCTTTCTCTCTCGCAATGGAGGGAGTTTCAAGGTGAGCACATTGAGACGATAATAAAGATCCTCACGAAAGCGTCCTGTTTTGACTTCCTGCTCCAGATTCTTGGCCGTTGCTGTAATCACCCGAACATTAATTTTCTTTGTTTTGACGCTGCCCACAGGGCGTATTTCCTTTTCCTGAAGGACCCGTAACAGTTTCACCTGCAGGCTGAGAGGCAGTTCGCCTATCTCATCAAGAAAGAGGGTGCCGGAATCCGCTTCTTCAAAGAGTCCTTTGCGATCACGGTCTGCCCCGGTGAATGCCCCTTTCACATAGCCGAAAAATTCACTTTCCAGGAGATTTTCCGGAACACTGCCACAGTTTATGGCAATAAAGGTGTTGTCTTTACGAGTTGAATTCCGATGAATTCCCTTGGCGATCAACTCCTTTCCCGTGCCTGATTCTCCAGTAATGAGGACTGTTGTGTCATATTTTGCGACTTTTTCAGTAAGCTGCAGGAGAGAGCACATCTCCATGGAGTGAGCAATGATCTCATCAAAACAGCCTGTCCCCTGCAGCTCTTCCACCCTGGCCTTGAGGCGCAGATTCTCTTCCTGTAATGCCAGGTGGTCGCGGGCCTTTTCCAGAACGAGGAGTATTTCCGCAGTCTTAAAAGGCTTGGTGATAAAGTCATATGCCCCTGCTTTCATCGCCAGAACAGCATCATCAATGGTTGCATAAGCAGACATCATGATGATGATGGGTCGGGGGGCATCAGTGCCAAGACCCTTTAAAAACTGGAGTCCATCCATTTTGGGCATTTTCAGGTCACAGAGGATAAAGTCAAAAGGAGACTTCTTTTGTATGGTCAAGGCCTGCTCACCGTCTTCTGCCATGGTAACCTGGTAGCCGGCGTTGCTGGTGACCACGGAGAGCATGTGGCGCATGTTTTCTTCATCATCTATGATCAGGAGCCGTCTATTGTGTGTCATGGTGATTCTCTATGTTTAGTAATGATCGATAAAAAGGTGAAGAG
>CAYPEU010000090.1:0-7487 GCA_964409855.1 uncultured Desulfocapsa sp. | reverse complement strand
TTGAATTAGAAGCAATTTCATACGAATAAGTGGAAATGCCGCTGGTCGCCGGAAAGCTGCGTTCGATCATCTGGAAAACGTCTTATCGGTCTGGTTGAGCTTCCTCTGCCAACCCTGATCATCGTTTGCCCATCCGCCCGCAACATTGCTCCGCAACTTTGATAAAATCAAAGATCATTGATGACTGTCTCATTAAATCACAACAACTACACATGATTCCAGTACTATTCTTCTTGTCCTCGCTCTTTATTCAATGTACTCTTAAAAAAATATATCCTCCTGATTTCCATTTCTTTCACCGATGAACCATGCAACAATTAGCCTATACAGACCACAGCTATCAGACCCCGGCAGACGCTGCCTCCTTTGTGGGGAAGCTGTTTCCTTCCTTCTCATTTTATACGAGCTTTCTCGCGAATATTTATTTTTCCAGCAGAAAAGCGCAGAAGGGAAACTATGACGACACAGACTGGCGCCAATCGAGTTACAAGGTCTTGAAAGCCCTGGAGCGGGCCGGGGTAACGGTCTCGGTGAATGGCGTTGACCATCTGCAGGGCCTGGATTCACCCTGTGTTATCATCGGCAACCACGTGAGCATGATGGAGACTGTAGTGTTGCCGGCGATTGTTGTTCAGGAAAGAGCAATGACCTTTGTCATCAAAGAAAGCCTGCTGGAGTACCCGGTATTCAAGCACCTGATGCGCTCCCGTAATCCTGTGGCCGTGACCAGGACCAATCCGCGACAGGATCTGAAGACCGTAATGAACCAGGGAATGGAACGACTGGAGCAGGGAATTTCCGTTGTGGTCTTCCCCCAGACCACCAGGGGCACGGACTTTGATCCACAACAGTTCAGTACCATCGGAGTCAAGCTGGCCAAAAAAGCAGGAGTTCCTGTCCTGCCACTGGCCCTGCAAACGGACGCTTGGACAAACGGACAATGGATCAAGGACCTGGGCCGTATTCAGCCGCAACGAAAAGTCTATTTCTCCTTTGATGCCCCGCTTACGGTGCAGGGAAAAGGGAGGGAGGAACACCAGAGGGTGATTGATTTTATCAGCAGGAAGCTGCAGGAATGGGAGGAATAGACCACCCTATTCACCTGTCAATACAATGAGCTCAAAGGCCTCGGCCGCCAGCCATCCGCTGCGGCCAGTCTCATCTTCAACCAGAAAATAGTTTCCGTGTGATTTTCCCGGCCGCACCAATCGCCCCTCCTGGATAGTGCCAATGGAGGCGGCAGAGGCAAAGGGCGACACCCGCAGTCTGGCGTCCTGAGCGACCACCACCCCGTCATGCCAGTGTCGGTATTGACCAACAGCCCCGCTGATCGCTGTGATTGTCAGCAGCAGACAGAAAGCGGCTGTCACATAGCGTGAGCTCTGTTTTACTCCAAGGGGAAGGGGAACGGGAAGGAGCAGGACCACGCCAAAGAAGACGAAAGCGATTGCTGCCAATCCGGTCCACTGATTTAACTCAAGCAAACCGACAAGTCTCTGCCTGACAGACTGTTCCTCCTGGAAAAGCCCCTTTTCCTTGCGAACAAGCTCCAGATTACCATCAATATCAGAGTCGCCCGAAGCCAGACGAGAGGCTCGCTCATAGTTGAGAATGGCCTTCCCGCTCTGCCCGGCCTGAGCATAGCTGTTGCCCAGGTTATAGAGGAGTGAGGCTGAAACTCCGTTCCGGGCCAGTGCTTCAAACTGTTGAATCGCGACTGTATACTCTCCCCGGCTGTAGGCCTGAGCAGCTTCCCGGAACTGGGCCTGCCTCTCCTGGCCTCCGGCCCAGAGCGTCTGGCTGAGAAGCAGAAGAAAAAAACAGGCTGCCGAAACAATCTTCTGACTGGTCGGTTTCATAGCAGGCCTTCCAGTTCTTTTTGTAAACGATCAGCAAAATCCTGCATCTGCTGACTGTTCAGTTCCTGCCCTCCGTAGGCACTCTCCTCTGCTGCACCGAAGATGGTGATCAGGGGTGAATCCTCAGGAAGTCGCTGCCGGAGATCAGCCAGGGTAATGGCACTGGCCTCACTGTCCCAGACAAGTCCCAGCTGTTCCTGGATAGCCCTGCGACAGCTTACCAGAAAGCCCCTTGTATCATTTTCAACAAGGGCCTGTTCGATCTCCTGCAGTCGCAGGGTGAGCAGATGTTTCATTGCCTGCTCCCGTTGCAGGCGGGGATTGTTTGCATAACGTGCCGCCCGCAGCCTCATGGTTGCAGCAGCAAGGAGAAGAACAACAAACAGGGCAACGAGCCCCTGAAACCATCTTTTGTAAAACAGAGGCTCCATGACCTGTTCCATGTTGCCGGACTGGAGCTTAAGGGGAGCAAGACCACTGATTGGTGCCTCTCCACTCCGGGATGGTACTTCAGTTGCCCTCTCCTCCTTGACCTGCCTCGCCTTGTTAGCGGGCTCCGGGGTCACTTCCTCCACAACCGCCCCCTTTACCCTGAAAGGAATGGGGCTGCTTGTCACTGTTTTATAAGCCGCAGCTGCTGGATCAAAATAGCTGAATGTCACAGCAGGAATCTCTTTCACCTTGGAACTCTTGGCCACCAGGGCCTGCTCAAAGACCTTTTTCCCGTACCCCGGCCCATCATCCTTCAAGAACTCAGATGACGGGGTATAACTCTTCCATCCCTCAGTCTGACTCAGTTCAGGGGCCTGCACCCGGTCAAAGTTCCCCTGACCGCTCACTGTCATGGTCAGGGTAATCGGCTCACCCGCCTCCACTTCAAGGGGATCTCCTGTTACCAAGAGGTGAAACTCTCCAATGGCCCCGTTAAATCCCGGGGGCCGGCCCTCTTCCGGCAGGGAAAGGACTTCCATGTCCAGCTCCGGACTGATGACCTTTACCTCTTTTTCCTGGTAGCTGCCGAAGAAGTCATTAAAAAAACTGTCTCCAAAAAATGGATCACTAAACATGGAATGGCCACGGGGAGATCTGCGCCCCTGTTCCCGCAGGAGGAGTGTTGCCTCAAGCTCCAAACTGATGCGGTGCTCTCCCTCCTTAATTCCGGAAAGGGCAGAGTCCCAGGTCAGAACCGCATATTCGGTACCACTGATGATCTCTCTTGTCCGTGCAGGTTCGCGCGCCAGTTGCTGCAGGACAAAGCCTTCTCCCATGAGCTGGGGCAAAGAGTTGAGATTGGCCTTGATTCCCTCACGAAAATAGACCTTGATCTGGATCGGCAGGACTTCACCGCTGTAACTCTTTTTTTTCGTTGGCGTCACCCGCATAAAGGCCACCTTTTCCGCCTCACCGGAGCGGAGCCTGGCCTTGGAGGAAGAACCGGATTGCCCCGGCGTTGACACTGAAGCGCTATGTGCAGCAGTGACCTCAAAATTGATGGGCTCGGTTTGCAGGATTTCCCCTTTAACCTCGATGGGAATGGCAGGGATGGTAAACTTCCCTTCGTGGCGTGCCTGTACCAGGTAAACAGAGGTCACCGAAGCTGAATAGGCACCATTGATCATCTCCAACTGTGTGGACTTTCCCCGCTGATGAAAGAGAAGTCCCTCAACTTCAAGGATCTGGTGTTGGAATGATCGAGCCCCCTTTACTGTGATGCTCAGCGCTGCAGCACGATCTATTGGGAAAACAGTGGGATTGAGCGAAGCCGAAACCTGCACCGCACCCTGCGAGGATGCTGTTCCTGCGAGAATGACCGCAATCAGGAGAAACAAGGTCGCCAGACCCACTCGTCCGACGCTGTTTCCTTGAAAATATCGTCCCATCTTCTTCATTACCAATCCTTTCTTATTGTCTGCTCTTTGGTTGTGCCGGTTGTTGAGGCTGGAATGAAATTCAACTCGCCCTCTTCATCCTTCAGGCTGTTCAGGAGCTGCTTTGCCTCTTCCCGGGTCATCTTTCCCTGCTCTCTCCGTTCCTGATCCCTGGCCTGGGCCTGTTGTTCCTGTGCCTCTTGTGAAGAATCCGTTTCCTGCCCTGCATCCTGTTCTCCTGGCTGCTGTTCACCCTCATCGCCTGCAGAATCATTTCCCTGTTGAGGTTCCTCCTGGCCTTCCTCACCCTGCTGAGACTGTTCTGCCCCCTCTTCCTGCTGCCCCTCCTGACCCTGTTCTTCCTGGTTCTGTTGCCCCTCTTCCTTTTCCTGATCCTGTGCGGATGAATCCTCTCCCTTGTCCTGCTGATCCTTATCCTGGCCCTGCTCCCCTTCCTTGTCTTGCTCCTTATTCTGATCTTCCTGCTGCTCCTGCTTCTCCTGTTTTTCTTGCTCTTCCTCCTGTTTTTTCAGCTCCTCAAGTTTCCGATTCACCAGCTCCACGTTATAGCGGGCATCATCATTGACGGAGTTGAGCTGCAGGGCACCATCAAAGGAGTCGATGGCCTGCTGCCACATGTCCATGGTGTGCTGGGGATCGGTCTGCAGGGTCTCATTCCCCCTCTGAAACAGGGCATTACCACGATTATAATAGGCCTCTTCCTGCAGGGCGAGATCATCACTTTTCAGAGCCTGACTGAATGCCTGGCCAGCGTCCTCAAAAAGATTATTTTTATAGGCTGCTGTCCCGTAATTAAAATGAAGCATGGCATCATCCGGGGATTCTTTCAGCCTCTCATCGTAAAACTGGGAGGCGGTGAGAAAGTCTCCTTTTTCATACGCATCTTCCCCCACTGAGGCCTCTGCCCATTGAACTCCCGGCAACAGGAGAAAAAAGAGAAGCAGAGCAGCAGCCTTTTTCCTCCTGCGACCTGCTGTTTTTATAAAGGGAATCCGAAAGGCACGCCTGGATTTCCGTCCACTGACAATAAACTCCAGCATGAGGAGGACAATGGCAGCGCCCAGGGGCCAGACAAAACGTTCCAAGGACACCTTATGCCGTTTTTCTGCCAGCTCTTCCTTGGGGATAAGGGAGAGTTTTTCCTGGTAGATGGTCTGCAGCCCCTCACCCTTGGCACCCAGAGGAACATAGAGCCCGCCAGCTGCCTCGGCGATTTTGGTGAGTGTTGTTTCGTCAAGCTGCGAGGTGATAAACCTTCCAGACGCATCTTTGACAAAGCCGGTCTTCCCGTTACTGGTCAAGGGGATCAACTCCCCATCTCTGGTTCCTACGCCTACGGTATAGATCGTCATTCCCTTTTCCGCAGCAGTCTCCGCCGCCTGCACGGCGTCACCCTCCAGATTCTCACCATCGGTAATGAAGACAAGAATCTTATGATTGGCTTCATTGGAGAGCACTGCCTCGGCCTCGATGATGGCTGCGGCCAGGTCTGTTCCGCCCCTGGGAATAATCGTTGTATCAACTGCCTCAAGAGAGGACTCAAAGGCCCCGTAGTCAATGGTCAGCGGACACATGAGAAAGGCGGTTCCGGCAAAGGGCATGAGCCCCACACGATCCCCTTCAAGCTGGGAGACAAAATCCATGATGGCAAACTTTGCCCGCTTCAATCGATTGGGACGAATATCCTCAGCCAGCATACTCTTGGAACTGTCCACAGCAAAAAGGATGTCGATCCCCTTACGCTTGACCTCCACCCACTTGAATCCATACTGAGGCCGGGCCAGGGCCAGAAAACAGCAGCCGATGGCCACAAGGATGAGTGTTTTTTTGAGCAGCCGTCGCTCCGGGGAGACATTTTTACACAACTTACCCAGCAGGTGGGAGGCAGCGAAACGCTCCAGCTCCTTTGTTCGCAGGCGCTGCATCTCCCGATATAAAAAGACCAGCCCGACAATGAGTGCAGTTCCAGCTGCAATCCACAGGGGCTCAGCAAAGGCTATCATACAGACCTCGTAAAATTCATTTCAAAGTATCCAACTTCCTGAGTTGAATTAACATACTGAAACAAAAGATAAATATATTTATCCCCAAAACGTCATCCTAGCCGCAGCGAAGCGGAGAGCCGGAATCCAGACGATTTCGCGGCATTCTGGATACCGGCTCAAGCCCGGCATGACGATCCACACCAACAAAATATCGACTAATTGCCTGTTATTACGATACAAATATCAACACCAGACTAAGGGGACTGAATTTTTTTCGTGTCCTTTTACGAAAATCATTCTGTCCCCTTAATCTAAGGAAAAAACAAGGTAAGCGGAGACTCCGAGTCTCCCGGTTTACTGACAACCGAAAACTTTCTTTTACGGCAGTCGTTTTCTGCTTATAAGAATCTCCACTCCCAAAAGCAATAAGGCGGCAAAGACAAACCAGGAAAAGAGCTCCCGGTAATTTTCAAACTTCTTGATGCTCCTGGTGGTGGTCTCCATGGTGTTGATCTCCTCATAAACCTTTTTCAGAGACTTGGTATCAGTGGCGCGAAAGTAGCGCCCACCTGTCATTTCTGCGACCTGCCCCAGGGTCTCATCATCGATATCCACCTTGACCCGCATCAGCCGCTTACGACCAAATCCATCTATCACCGGCATGGGTGCTTCCCCCCTGGTCCCGGCCCCGATGGTGTACACCTTGATCTGCAGGGTCTCTGCAGCTTCAGCCGCCACCAGGGGAGGCACTGTACCGGCGTTGTTCATCCCGTCTGTGAGCAGAATCATGATGCGCGACTTTGCCTCGCGATCACGGAGGCGGTTGACTCCACTGCCGATTGCCGAGCCGATGGCAGTCCCATCTTCCACCATGCCGATGGAAAGCGAATCCAGGCGCTGCAGCAGCCAGTCGTGATCCAGGGTCAACGGACTGACCATATACGGACGACCGGCAAAGGCCAGGAGCCCGATACGGTCGTTGGGCCGCTCCTTGATAAAGGTGTGCATGACCGACTTGACCACATCCAGGCGGTTGGCGGACTTCCCTTTGAGGGTGAAATCCAGGGCCTCCATGGAGCCGGAAACATCCACGGCCAGCAGGATATCGATCCCGGAGGCCTCAATCTCGGTGGTGGTGTTGCCAAGCTGCGGACGGGCAAAGGCCAGGATGAGCAGACAGAGAGCAAGAAGGCGCAGGGCTGCAAGCAGGCGTCCGGGCCCCACCCGGCGTCCTTCAGCCAGGGTGGCGGCAATGGATGTGGAGGAAAAGACAAGCGCCGCTGCAGAACCCCGCCTGCCGCGAAAAAGGGCAAGGAGGGGCAGCAGAGTGAGAAGCCAGAGAAATTCGGGATGGAGAAAACGCATCATCCCCCTCCTTCCCCGTTCTCACGGGTCGATTCTATAAAAGTCTGTACCGCAGTCTCCATTTTCTCCATATTGCCGCGATCCGGTGCACAGCGGGCAAATTTTGCCATATCACACTGTCCCAGACATTCCTGGAGGCTGTCACTGTGATCCTGGAGAAGGCTTGCTGTCCGGCCGGGATTATCCGTCAGGGAGGAGAAGAATTCTTTGGTGGTCTGTCTGGTCGTATGGATGCGAAAGCGCGCTTCAATATAGCGGCGCAGGATATCTGAGAGCTCATCGGCATAGCGCAGACCCTGGTCAGGAGTCATCAGGCAACGGACTCGCAGGAGATCAGCCAGGGCAGTCTCGTGGGCAAAAGGCAGGACAAGCTTTTTCTTGCGCACCCG
>CAYPEU010000089.1:0-7774 GCA_964409855.1 uncultured Desulfocapsa sp. | reverse complement strand
TGGCTGTGCAGGACTTTTCGAATTTTTCGTGTTGCTGTCATCTGCGTATCCTCCAGCAGTCGAGGTGAGCGCCAACGGTGTTCACTTATCTCAATGACTTGTCTGTGCTAAGGATAAATCACTTTCCACTCTTTTTTCATATCCACCACGGTCCATTTATTATTCTCTGCTTCGGTGAGTGCTTTGTCAAGGCGGCCAATATGGGAATCCCGGTCATAGGCAAATTCCCGGTCACCATCTGTATGGTGGACAATCCCTGCAAAATGTTTGGTCTGACCTGCCAGGGTGGTCCACTGCAGCATTTGCAGATCACCGTCTGAATTCCCAAAGGCAAAGATCGGACGGCGGCCTATATGCTGGTTGATCCCCACCGGCTTTCCTGCCTTGTCATCAATGAAGTTGAGCTCTGGTTCCCGCATCAGTACCGGTTTGCCATCACGCATTGCAAACTTGGTGACAATGGAGCTGCCCACCACCTGCTGGGGCGGAATCCCGTAGACTTCTTCCATCCAGGGGCGCATGAACTCGATGCCGCCGCCGGACACAATAAAGGTCTTGAACTCGTTGGCCCGCAGATAGTCCAGCAGCTCAAGCATGGGCTTGTAGACCAGATCGGTGTACGGTTTATGCAAAGTGGGATGCCTGGCGCTTTTCAGCCATTTTGTGACGATCCCTGTAAATTCATCGGTTGTCATACCTGCGTGGGTGGCCATCACCAGTTCGAGCAGACCCTTTTCACCCGAGGCGACAAGGCTCTTCATGTCTCCATCCAGCACGGCCTGAAAGGGCTGCTGATTTGTCCACTCAGGATGGGTTGCTGCCATCTCCTTGACCCGGTCCATGGCAAAATAGAGCTGAAAATAGACAGGCTTTTCTGCCCAGAGGGTGCCATCGTTGTCAAAGACCGCGATGCGTTCGCTGGGTTGGACATAATCAGGGTTGGATTTATCGGTCACGGCTGTGACAAATGCGATGATCGCATTCTTGCTCGACCCGTCGTTCCAGGAAGACAGTGGGTTGTTTTGGGCCCAGGCAGGAGTCGTAACTGAGCAGAGCAGGAACAGTAGAATGAGGTGAACTATTTTGATTTGTTTCATGTTTATTTCCTTTGTTTTTCAGGGGATCACTACTGTCAGTTGCCCTTTCTTATAAAAATCACTTCAAACGTTCTGTCCATGGCAGCCTGATAGTAAAAGCCTACGAGAGAATCTTTCTCGGCATAGTAGTAGAGGGTATAGGTCGAGCCCTCATAGCCCTTGTCCTGGAACTTGACAAAGAGTTTGATCAGCTCTTTTTGTGTTGAGAGTGTCGTGTGGGCCACATGGATGGGACTGGGGTTGAAGTACTCCACCGTTGCCAGGCCCTCTGTCTGAACATCGCTGATCCTGAGGAGGTAGCTGCCGTCTGTACGCTGCCACTCACCATCAATGACACTGTAGTCAAGCCTGGACAGGGGTGGTGTGCTTGCATCCGCAGCAGCTGAAAACGGAACATTGAGGAAAAAAACAGAGGCAAACAGTAGCAGCATTAAAACTTGCATGAAATTCTTCATGGTGTGTGTTGCCTTGGAGGTGTATCTTTTCGGAATCACTGTTTTATCCTGTAAAAAGAAAAAGACCCTGTCCGGCATGGTTGCATGCCGGACAGGGTGATATGAAAATTAGACTGAAGGGGGGGAGTTTTTCTTTTCCCCCCTATCCCGGATTAATGTGGGCCGCCGGGTTTAGACAGTGAATCAAGGACCTTGTCCAGATTGAAGCTGGCTGCCTTTTGACGGGGCGGGAACTCCTTGAAAGTTTCTAGGAAATTCGCAACATAGGTTTGGGCTGGTAGCAGGAGGTATACTCGATCCAGGAACCAGTCATCGTAGGTGTTCGAGGTTATCATCCCGCGCTCATAGGGATCACGACGCAGGTTCTCGAGCAGTGGAACACGCAGCGTGACAAAAGGTTCACGCCAAGCCTGGAAAGTCGCCTCAGCGCGCTGTTCCATGAAAATCACCTTCCAGTCGTTGTAACGCAGGGCGGTCATGTCACCGTCGTCGGAGAAGTAAAAAATCTCCTTACGGGGACCATGCTCTTCTTTACCGGTGAGGTAGGGGAGGAAGTTATAGCCGTCCAGGTGTACTTTATAGGTCCTGTCAATGGCAGAGACACCGCCTGTCTTGAGTTTTTCCTTGATGTTGGGCTCTCCGGCTGCAGCCAGGAAGGTTGGCAGCCAGTCCATGTGATGCATGATCTCGTTGGACCAGGCACCGGCCTTGATCTTGCCGGGCCAGCGTACCATGGCAGGTACTCGCCAGCCGCCTTCCCAGTTGGTATTCTTTTCACCGCGGAAGGGGGTCATGGCCGCATCGGGCCAGGTGTTCATGTGCGGACCGTTGTCGGTGGAGTAGAAGACGATGGTGTTATCGGCAATACCGAGTTCATCCAGGGTCTTGAGGAATTTTCCTATGTGCATGTCATGTTCTACCATGCCGTCGGAGTATTCATCCTGACCTGAGATACCGCGCAGTTCTTCCTTCACATGGGTGCGGAAATGCATACGGGTGCCACTCCACCAGCAGAAGAAGGGTTTCCCTGCCTTGACCTGGCGTTTGATGAAGTCGATGGCCGCATCTGAGGTCTCATCATCCACAACCTCCATACGTTTTTTGGTGAGCGGTCCGGTGTCCTCGATCTTGCCGTCGGCAAAGGACTTGATCACCCCACGGGGGCCAAACTTTTTGTGAAAGGCAGGATCTTTTGGGTAATCCTCGTTTTCCGGCTCTTCCTCGGCGTTGAGGTGATAGAGGTTGCCGAAAAATTCATCAAAGCCATGATTGGTGGGGAGCATCTCATCCCGGTCACCCAGGTGGTTCTTGCCAAACTGACCAGTGGCATAGCCCTGGGCCTTGAGCAGGCCGGCAATGGTGGGATCTTCTGCCTGCATGCCCTCTTTGGCACCGGGCAGTCCGACCTTGGAGAGACCGGTGCGGAAAACAGACTGTCCCATGATAAAGGAGGAGCGACCAGCAGTACAGCTTTGCTCGCCGTAATAGTCGGTAAAGGTCATGCCTTCTTCAGAGACACGGTCGATATTTGGGGTCTGGTACCCCATCAGGCCGTGGGTATAGGCACTGATATTGGATTGTCCAATATCATCACCCCAGATGACCAGGATATTGGGTTTGTCTCCTGTTGCCGCATGCACAAATCCTGCAGACAATACAATTGCTGCGGATAGGGCAAGTTTGGCAAATCTTTTCTGAATTAGCCTCATGTGGGTCTCCTGTTGTTTGTTGAGAGTGGTATGTTACTCGGCTTAGATAGTAGTAATAGATATTATCCTTTAAATTGTATTGCAAGATATGCAATTAGTCTAATGCAATTATCTTATCATTATGATACCTTTTTGTTATGGATGTTACACTTCGCCACCTTCAGCAAATCGAGACCCTTGTCAGGGGAGGTAATTTCTCCAAAGCAGCGCAGGAGCTCAACATTTCACAGCCGGCGCTGAGCCGTTCTATTTCTTTGCTTGAAGCACGGCTTGGGGTCAAGCTCTTTGATCGATCTAAACGGGAGGTTGTGCCCACGGTTTTCGGGGAGCATCTTTTGCAGAGAGGGAAACCGGTATTACAGGATATGCAGCTGATGGAGCGGGATTTGCATCTGCTGCAGGGCCTGGAATCCGGGGAGTTGGTAATCGGCAGCGGTCCTTTTCCGGCTGAAATATCCCTTGGTAAAGCAGTGGCCCGCTTCAGTAGAAATTATCCCAAAGTCAATGTCCGGATTATCCTTGATCGAACTCCAAACCTGTTGACCAGACTGCACAACCGGGAGCTCGATATCTTTGTGGCAGATACCAGGATAGTCAAGGATGCATCAGAGTTGGACATCACCCCCTTACCAAAGCAGCAGGGGTATTTCTGTTGTCGTCCCGGGCATCCATTAACTGAAAAAGAGCGACTGGAGGTGAAAGATATCTTTTCCTACCCCCTAGCGGTGATGTGGTTTCCCAAAGTGTTGTTGGGTGCATTGGCCAGGACGGCCGGTTTGCGACTGAACAATGTGGATGAACTGCCCTGTACAGTTCTTCAGTGTGATTATTTAAAGGTACTCTTTGATATCATTGCCGACAGTGACGCCACCGGACTGATCACCCGTCCTATCCTGAACTCCACCCGCCAACAGCAGCTTGTCTCTCTGCCCCTCACTGTGCCGGAACTCACCACCCACTACGGCTTGGTCAGCCTTTCACGCTATTCCCAGCCACCGGTCGTGCAGATGTTTCAACACTATATGGTTGAAACCGAAGAACAGTGCAGTCGGGAAAAGGAGCGGGCATAACTCTTGGTTCTCTGAGACAGTCCACAATTATTCTGGTCAAATTCAGTGGGTTGTGCGATCATAGGGGTATCATTGCGCTGTCCTGTCTGAATTTATTTCGTTTTTTGTCAACTCAGCGGAATGTGTATGCTCCTTACCTGTCTCTTAAGAAATACGTGAGTTCACATTGAGCAGAAATCTTCTTCTTCACTTTCGCCCCCGGCGAGTATCTGCGGACACTTTACGCTTCACCCTCACCTGGGGGCTTGGCGGCATGGCTGCTCTGATGATTGTGCAGCAACTGGCAACCGGACTATTGCTGGGTTTTTTTTACGAGCCGCTGCCCGTTCAGGCCTATGAATCGGTTCAACACATCCAGAACAATGTCTTCCTGGGCCGGCTTGTACGCAATATGCATCACTGGTCCGGCCACGCTCTGATTATTGTGGTCTTCCTGCACCTGCTGCGTGTCTTTTTGAACGGTGCGTTCTATCCACCGCGACGAGCCAACTGGCTAGTGGGTCTGGGGCTTGCTGTTCTTGTGTTGATGGCCAATTTCAGTGGCTATCTGCTGCCATGGGACCAACTTTCCTACTGGGCCGTTACCATTGCCACATCCATGCTCGGCTATATTCCCTTTGTCGGAATATCTTTGCAGGAAATGATGCGGGGAGGCGGAGAGGTGGGGGCGGCAACTCTGCAATTGTTTTACTTTATCCATACCAGTCTTGTCCCGGTTGCTCTTTTCCTGTTCATGGCCTATCACTTCTGGTTTGTACGCAGGGCAGGCGGTGTTCTGGTTCCCGGAAAAGAGAGGAGCGCTGATAGGGATAAACAAAAATATGTTCCGGTTAACCCTGAACTGTTGGTTCGGGAAATGGCGTTTGCGGCAGTAGTGACCTCTGTTCTGCTGCTTTTCTCCATGGTTGTTGATGCCCCGCTAGGGGATATGGCAAATCCTGGCTTGACTCCTCCAAGCGTCAAGGCTCCCTGGTATTTTCTGGGAGCGCAGGAACTCCTGCTCCATGTCCATCCGCTTGTTGCTGTCTGCGTTCTTCCCCTGTCCATTGCACTTTTTCTTATTCTCCTGCCCTTTGCCAGGAACAAGGCAGGTAAACCAGGGACATTGGTCAAGACACTGTTTCTTGCAGGGACTATTTTTCTGTTGGCTCTGACCATAACAGGCATCTGGTTCCGGGGGCCGGGAATGAAATGGGTGTGGCCATGGTAGCAAAACCCTCCTCTTCTTCCCGGCGAAGCTTTCTCTCCAAGATATGGATTGGCTTAGGGATTGCTGCACTGCTGCAATTTTTGGCAGGTGCTGCATTCTTCCTTGTCTCTGGCAGGAAACGTACGGATCAGTACACATCACAACTGTTGCAGGCAGGGGTGATTGCTGATTTTCCTCCCGGCTCTGTGACGCTCATTGGCAAGGGCCATCTCTATCTTACCCGACTTGAAGATGGCGGCTTTCTCGCCATTTCCAGAAAATGCACCCACCTTGGCTGCGCAGTGCCCTGGGTGGTCGAGCATAAGCAGTTTGAATGCCCCTGCCATGCCTCGGTTTTTGACATCACCGGCAATGTGATCAAATCACCAGCACCACGGGCCCTGGATCTCTATCCCATTACCCTCGAGCGCGATAGGGTCATGATTGATATCAGCAGCCCCATAAGGCGATCCACTTTTACTGCTGAACAACTGGTTTATGCCCGGGAGCTTGGCTAACGCAATGCAGAACTGGAAGATTCTTGGAGTCATTGCCACCCTGATCATTGTCCTTTCTCTACCCTTCTATGCGTTGAAGCAAAAGAAGAGGCAGGTCACAGCGGAAGCAGTTCCGGCAGCGACCTTTGTCACCAGTGAGGCCTGCGCCAAATGCCATAAGAAGGAGTATGAAGAGTGGCAGGACTCCCATCACGCAAAGGCCATGGCCGTGGCCAGTGATGAGACGGTACTTGGGGATTTTGATAACGCTACGTTCGTAAAGCAAGGGGTTGAATCCCGTTTCTATCGTAAAGGTGATGGCTTTTTTGTATACACCCGTGGGCCCAAAGGGGAGCTGGCGGAATTTGAAATCAGTCACACCTTTGGCTGGTATCCTCTGCAGCAGTACCTGATCCCCTTTCCGGGCGGCCGGATGCAGTGTCTGCCCATTGCCTGGGACGTGCGGGAAAAAAAGTGGTTTCACCTCTATCCTGATTTGGAACTGGATCCTGAAGAGTGGATCTACTGGACCAACCAGGGGCAGAACTGGAACTCCATGTGTGCAGACTGTCATTCCACGGAGCTGCGGAAGAACTATGATCCGGTGGCAGAGAGCTATGAAAGCAGGTGGGCAGAGATCAATGTGGGCTGTGAGGCCTGTCACGGTCCTGGATCAAAACATCTTGCCTGGGCTGAACTGCCGGAAATGGCACGAACTGCAGATGATGACGGCCTGCTGGTGAAGACCTCAGGGACAGACAACCGGCAGCAGGTCGAGCTCTGCGCCCCCTGCCACTCCAGGCGTTCCATGCTTGGAGACTATACACATTTGCAGCAGAATCTCCTGGATACGGAAACACCCCGCTTGCTTGAAGAGGGGCTCTATTACCCGGACGGCCAGATTCTGGATGAGGTCTATGTGTATGGCTCCTTTGTCCAGTCGAAGATGTACGCCAATGATGTGCGCTGCTCAGACTGCCATAATGTACACACCATAAAGCTGCATGAGGATGGGAACAAGCTTTGCCTGCAGTGTCACCAGGCCTCTCTCTACGATACAAAGGAACACCACTTTCATAAAGAGGAGGGTGAGAAGGGAGATCCCATCCTTAGCCCTGAGGGCAAGGTCCTTTTTACGGTAGGCAGTGGTGCCGAGTGCGTCCAGTGTCACATGCCGGGCCGGATGTACATGGTCAACGATTACCGGCCGGACCACTCCATCCGCATACCACGCCCGGACCTCAGTGTGGAACTGGGTACGCCCAATGGTTGCAACCGCTGTCATGTTGAGAAGAGCAACGAATGGTCTGCCGAATACACACGGAAATGGTACGGCAGCAAACAGAAGTATCACTATGGAAGTACATTTCGCGCAGCCCGTAATGGAAAGCCACAGGCCAGAGATGAGTTGATTCAGATTGTCTCCGACAACCTGTCGCCCACCCTTGTCCGGGCAACGGCGATCTCTTTGTTGGGCAGATACCAGGGAGACGATGTCATTGCGCTATTCGGACAGGCTCTGGCGAGTGATGAAGCCATTCTTCGGAGGACCGCGCTCATGTTTCTCCCTCTCCTTTCCCCTGACCAAGGGATGCAGATGGTGGGACCGCTGCTGGATGACCCGGTCAAAGGGGTGCGGCTTGAGGCAGCCAGGACACTGACGCGTATTCCTGCGGATCAACTTGCGGAGCGCTGGCAGGAGCCGTTTAAGCGGTCTTTGGCAGAGTTTGAGGCAACCGCGCTCTATTCAGCAGATT
>CAYPEU010000088.1:0-8151 GCA_964409855.1 uncultured Desulfocapsa sp. | reverse complement strand
GCCAGATGGTTTGGCAAGAGCGGGATCCAGACCCGGGAGGACTATTATGACAATTAGTTTTATCCATCCGGCCTTTATTATGATACTTGGGGCAGTACTCCTGCCCTTTGTACGAGGTCCGTTCCGCAAACCATTTATGTTTCTGGTTCCGCTGCTGACCTTTATTGACGTTCTCTACCTCAGCCAGCATCCGGGCACCTACGGAATCTACCAGTTCATGGACTGGGAATTGACCTTTGGTCGCGTAGATCGGTTGTCTATGATTTTCGGCTTCATCATGGCCCTCATGGCCATCATCGGCACCATCTACGGCATGCACGTAGAAGACGAGTGGCAGCACATCGCTGCCTGGTTCTATGTTGCCGGTTCCCTGGGTGCCATCTATGCAGCCGATTATATCGTCCTCTTTCTCTTCTGGGAGATGATGGCCTTTGCCTCCACCTTCCTCATCTGGGCCAGAAAAGACGAAGAGGCCTTGGCTGCCGGCTATCGCTACGTCCTGGTTCATACCTTTGGCGGAGTTGTCCTCCTCATCGGCTTTGTCCTGCGTTACCAGGCCACCGGCGACCTGAGCTTTGTACAACTTAATGTTGACAGCCCTGAACTCTACACTTGGCTGATCATGATCGGCCTGATGCTGAATGCTGCCGTCCCACCACTGCACTCCTGGCTGCCTGATGCCTATTCCAAGGCAACCGCTGCCGGTGCTGTGTTCATGTGTGCCTTTACCACCAAGACAGCAGTGTACACCCTGATTCGCAGCTGTTCCGGTTTTGATGTCCTGATCTACCTCGGTATCATCATGGCCATCTACGGGATCATCTATGCCATCATGGAAAACGATGTGCGCAAACTGCTCGGCTGGGAAATTGTCTCCCAGGTCGGCTACATGATCACAGCCATTGGAATTGGCACGGCGCTTGCCGTAAACGGTGCAGCTGCCCATGCCTTTGCCCATATCCTCTATAAAGGATTGCTCTTCATGGCAGCAGGTGCTGTACTGCATGCCACCGGCAAGCAGAAATTTACCCAGCTTGGCGGACTCTACAAGAAGATGCCAGCGACCTTTATCTTTATGCTCATCGGCGGCCTTGCTGTTTCCGGTCTCCCCTTGATGTCCGGTTTTGTCACTAAGTCCATGATTATCTCTGCTGCCTTTGAAGAGCATATCCTGTGGGCCGGCTTTGCCTTGATTTTGGTCTCAGCAGGGACCTTTCTTGTTGCGGGACTCAGACTACCCTATCTCCTTTTCTTCAGCGAAAATAACTGCTCTGAAGAGACCTGGGAAAAGGCAAAAGATCCTTCCTGGAATATGACGTTGGCCATGGCCATTGCCGGTTTCCTCTGTATCTTCATTGGCTGCTATCTACCGTTTCTCTACAACATGCTGCCCAACCCAGAGGTTGCGTATCACCCCTATGGCAGCTATCACTTGAGCGAGACCCTTCAGATCATGGCCTTTACCGGCCTGGCCTTCTTCTTATTACGTAAATATGTGATGCCGAAAAATACCATAAGCCTGGATCTCGACTGGTTCTACCGCAAGGGTGGCAGGGCATTCCAGTGGACTGTAGAGAACCCTCTGCAATGGTTTGATACTGCCGTGAGCAAGGCCTACAAAGTGGTTGGATTAAGTAGCCTGATGACCACTTCAGCCTTCTGGTCATGGTTTGACTGGAACGTCATAGACGGTATCGTTGACGGCATTGCCCGCTGCGTCCGTGCCATTGGCCGCAGGACTACACTTGTCCTGCAGCGTGGGCAGATTCAGCAGACAATTTACTATACGGTGTCTTTTGCTGCCGTTATTCTCATAGCTTACGTTTGGTTATAAACTACTGATACCGAGGACCACTGGAAATGGATCAACTACTTATCAATCCAGATTATCCCTACATTCTGAGCACACTGATTTTCCTGCCTCTGGCGGGAGCTCTACTGCTGCTCTTCATAAAGAATGAAGACTTTGCGCGTTACTGGGCTCTTGGCATCACCGCCCTGACAGCCATCCTTTCCATTCCCCTGGTCATGGCATTTGACAGCAGCACGAGCCAATACCAGTTTGTTGAACAGGTCAGCTGGGTTAAATCTCTCAATATCCAGTACGTCATCGGGATTGACGGTATCTCCATCCTTCTTGTGATGTTGACAACCTTCATCATGCCGCTCTGCGTCCTGGCCTCCTGGACCTATATCAAGACCAGGGTCCAGGCCTTCATGATCTGTCTTCTGATCATGGAAACATCCATGCTAGGCGTGTTCATGGCCCTTGACTTTGTCCTTTTCTACATCCTCTGGGAAGCCATGCTCATTCCCATGTACCTGCTCATCGGTATCTGGGGCGGCCCGAGAAAGATCTATGCCTCCATCAAGTTCTTTCTCTACACCCTGGCCGGGTCCGTTATGCTCCTCGTTGCCATCATCTGGCTCTATATCCAGAACGGATACAGTTTCTTCATCCCGGATATGATGTGGCAGAACTACTCAAGCACAGCGCAAGTCCTGCTCTTTCTTGCATTTTTTCTGGCCTTTGCCATCAAGGTACCCATGTTTCCCTTTCACACCTGGCTACCTGCCGCCCACGTTGAGGCGCCCACTGCCGGTTCTGTGATCCTGGCCTCGGTTCTGCTGAAGATGGGTACCTACGGTTTCTTACGCTTTGCCATCCCCATCACTCCGGAAGCAACCATGACCCTGGCACCATATATCCTCTGGCTCTCCATAGCCGGAATTCTCTACGGCGGATTTACGGCGCTGGCCCAGCACGACATGAAAAAGCTGATTGCCTACTCCTCTGTCGGCCATATGGGCTTTGTCACCCTGGGTATCTTTGTCCTGAATACTGCAGGCGTTGAAGGTGCCATCCTGCAGATGATCAATCACGGTATCACCACAGGGGCCCTGTTCCTCTGTATCGGTATGATCTATGAAAGGACTCACAGCAGGGAGTTGAGTTCTGCCACAGGTGTTGGCAAGCACATGCCCATCTATGTGACCTTCCTTGCCTTTTTCTCGCTCTCATCGTTCGGCTTTCCGGCAACCAACAGCTTTGTCGGCGAGTTCCTGATCCTGGCCGGAACCTTTGAATACAGTATTCCGCTGGCCCTTGCAGCCATTCCCGGAGCAGTTCTTGCCGCAGCCTACATGTTACGTATGCTGCAGAAAGTCGTCTGGGGTGGGACCGACAATCCGGATCAGTCATGGATCAATGATCTTAACTTGCGTGAAATCGTCACCCTCAGCCCCTTCCTTTTCTTTGTCTTCTGGATTGGACTGGGGGCGCAGCCTTTTATCGATCTCATTCATGTCAGTGTCGCCAACCTGCTTGATAATTACCATGCCTTTCATGGTCAGGCAGTGGCTGCTGCCGATATAATACTTCATTAAAAGAGTTCAACCTCAACGATCTGCTGAAGGTAAAACAAATGCAATTTCTCCCTGAGTTAACACTGTTGGGTGCTGGCCTTATCATCTTCATTGTCAGCCTGGGTAAAACCAACGCTGGCACCACCAGAAATGTAGCCATCGGCCTCGGCGCTGCAGTCTTTGCCGCGACCCTTCTCAGTTTCTCCCAGACAGGTAAGCTCTTTTTCGATGCCTACCAGGTGGATCTCTACTCTCAGGTCTTTAAGACCCTGATTGCAGGGGCCATGTTACTTGTTCTTCTCTTGGGAAAGGAGATGAAAGGAATAGACAACTCTGTCCGTCCTGAGTACTACCTCTTCCTCTTCGTGAGTGTACTTGGCCTGATGATGCTGGTTTCCAGTGTTGAGCTGCTCTCCATCTTTGTCGCCCTGGAGCTCTCCTCATTTGCAGTGTACATTATGGTGCCCATGCGAGACGATCAGGGCAATCAAAGATTCCAGATGGAGGCGGGGATCAAATACCTGCTCTTCGGTGTTACTGCCACAGGCTTCATGCTCTTTGGTATGAGTTATATGTACGGGCTGACCGGTTCCACCCAGCTTTCTGTCGTTGTTGAAAAACTCTCCCTGATGTACAGTCAGCCGGCAGCAGTTATTGCCATGATGATGGTCTTAGCGGGCTTCTTTTATAAACTTGCCATCTTTCCCTTTCACTTTTGGGTTCCGGATGTCTATGAAGGAGCCTCTAACGAGACCACTGCCTTTATCGCCTCTGTTCCCAAACTTGCTGCTGTTGCCCTGCTTATCCGCCTGGTCAGCCTCATCAACGGCGAAGGACAGGTTATTGTCAATGTCCTCATGGTCTGTGCAGTGCTTTCCATGTTCTACGGAAACCTATCTGCCCTGGTACAAAAAGATATCAAACGGATGCTCGGTTTTTCCGGTATCGCCCATGCAGGTTTTGTCCTCCTTGGTATACTGACCTTTCAGCTCACCGGTTATGCCAATGCCCTCTACTACATCATTGGTTACGTGGTCATGAATCTTGCCTGCTTCCTGGTTGTCTGCACAGTCTCTCAGAATGGAGAAAATGTGATGATCGAGGATCTCAGCGGTCTGCATAAGCGATCCCCATTCATGGCCTTCACTTTGGCCATCGGCCTCTTTGCCCTGGCAGGGATTCCGCCCTTTGTCGGCTTCATGGGGAAATTCATGCTTCTCGCTACAGCCTTGAAAGAAGGATATCTGCTTCTCGTCATCCTTGCAGCCCTTAATACTGCTATCGCTATCTTTTACTATCTGTCAGTGGTCCGCGTCACTTTCTGCAGCGATCCCGAGGAGCGTGCAGGTGTCAGCTCTTCCCTGCTGACCAATGCGGCTTCGGTATTCCTCCTCTTGGTCATCGTCATCATGGGTGTAACACCCCAACGCTTTGTTGACTTTGCCTCCTCTGCAGTACAGACCATTATGTAAAGCCTCATTGACAGAATCTACTCTTCCTAAGCCCTGTGAGATACTCACAGGGCTTTTTCTTTTTCGCTAAACCCCAACTCGTTCATGACTCTCTTCTGGCTGTTTCTTGTCCTCTTCATTCTTGTCAGTGAATTTCTTTTACAGGCGACCGCTTCTCTCCTGAACCTTGGTGCCCTCAAGCAGACGCTCCCGGAACTGTTCCATGATCTGATCAATAAAAACGAATATGCAAAATCACAGGCCTACACACGCGCTACAACCCGTTTTTCCCTATGCCAGCAGGCCATCTTCCTCTGTATCACCATAGGGTTTCTCCTCGCTGGTGGGTTTCCCCTCCTTGACGCATTTGCCCAAAACCTGGCGGATGACAGGATCCTCACCGGCCTCATCTTCATCGGAAGTCTGGTTTTCCTTATTGGGCTAATCAATCTCCCCTTCTCTCTCTATTCCACATTTATCCTTGAAGAACGATTCGGCTTTAACAAGACGACACTGACCACCTTTCTTATGGATCAGCTCAAAATAGTCCTTCTCATACTACTCTTGGGTACCCCTTTGCTCTGGCTGATCCTCTGGTTTTTTGAAACCACCGGATCCATGGCATGGATCTACTGCTGGCTCGGGACCAGCCTTTTTTCCATCATCTTTCAATTTATTGCTCCTGCTCTGATCATGCCGCTGTTCAATAAATTCACGCCAATCAGTAATGAAACATTGAAAGACACAATCACGACCTATTGTGAAAAGGAGTCGTTTCAACTGCAGGGCGTCTACACCATGGACGGTTCCACCCGTTCCACAAAATTAAATGCTTTTTTCACAGGGTTTGGCCGTTTCAAAAAGATTGTTTTTTATGACACCCTGCTGGAGAAATTATCCCATGCTGAAATTGTGGCCGTACTTGCCCACGAGATGGGTCATTATAAACACCACCACCTGCACAAACACCTCTTACTTGGCATCATTCAATCCGCCTTGCTCTTTTACCTCCTCTCCCTTGTTCTTGGAAACGTGTCCCTTGCCCAGGCCTTTGGCCTGACTCAGCCATCAACCTATACCAGCCTTGTCATTTTCACTATTCTCTTCACACCTATCAGCCTGCTGCTCAGCAGCATAGGCAATTACCTTTCCAGACGTAACGAGTTTCAGGCCGATTCTTATGCAAACTCCAGCAGGCCATCCGCCGATGCCCTGATTCAGGCCTTGAAAAAGCTGAGTAAAGAAAACCTCTCCAATCTAACCCCTCATCCTTTATATGTCCTCCTCCATTACAGTCACCCTCCAGTTCTCGAACGAATCAGGCTTCTTCAAACTGAGTAACTCTTCATTGGCATGAGTTTATGAAATATTTTCCTCTTTTTGTTTTTGGTTTTTGCATAATCGTGTATAATTTCATTATAAAATAGATTGGTTCCTGGTGGATGGACCATTCCATTCTCAGGGCCTTCAATTTGACCTGCAAAATAACTTCAGGACAGATTACCTTGGCAGCAGATCGTCTTATCTTACCTGAAGTACAAACAGTTTTTTTGTCCATCTCTTGTGATTGTGCGGAGGAATACTTCATGAAGAATCTAGAACTGCGATCATCCCTTATTAAATCAGGTATCTTTCTGGTACTCTGTGTCTTTTTCATCTATGCATTTGCCGTCAGTGACTCTGGAGGAATCACCGGCACCATCAGCTCACTCTTTTCCGGTGCTGTTTTTCTCGTAGGGCTTGCCTTAGCCCTGGCAGTGAGTGTTGCCCTGATGATTGGACTCTATTTTGGCATTCTTTCTCTGTACAATAAGAAGGTGTGCAAAAAAACCTATGACGAGTTCAAAACCACTCTCTCAGAATCCTCAGGACCACTCGCAGACTCTTTCGCCTTAACATGCTACGGTGCCCATGCCCGCTCGAAGCGGATCAGCGAGGAAGACATCGCCCCTCTGCGTGACCAGCAGGAGGTTATGAGCAATCAGCTCTCTGCAATAAAGCAGAGCGTTGACTCCCTGGAACAAAGCATTGTTACTCTCTCCTCCTCAGCGACTGCTATTGCCGGAGAAATCAACACCCTTGCCACAAAGACAAAAACAGTTGAGGAGGATCTTGAAGGAAAAGCCTCAACGGCCAGCATTGATGAGTCCATGGAGAAACTTGCTGGAGAACTCAGCTCTATCCAGAACTCTGTCAAACCCCTTACTGAGAAACTCTCTGAACTTGAAAACGCTATCTCCTCTATGACAGATGAGGATGAAGAAGAAGGTATAGATCTGCAGGAGTTGATAAATAAGGCCGTAAGCGGTCTGCAGGAAGAGCTTGCTGCAGTAAAGGCTTCTGTGATGACTCTCTCAACCGCCAGTGAGGAGGAGGAAGTAGAGCCTGAGGAGACTATCCACAGGATCCTGACTTATTTTGCCAACAAAAAGGATGAGAAACAATTTACAGCACTGGTACACAAGGCAGTGGCTAAGAAAATGACCTATGCCCAGATAGGGGAGTTCCTCAATGACTCTTTATCAGCTAAGAATGCAGAGATCATTGCTGATCATCCTTCCTTGACTAAAGATTTTATTAGAACCTGTCGACAAAAGGCCTAATGCATCCACTTTCCCATTCTGCCTGAATCAACATTCGGCTGAGGGAAGTCATCTTCCCTCAGCCGAATGTTTTATTTGCTCTTGTCTGTCGTTCGACCAGCATGGTTTTGCCCCTGTGTGCCCCTTTTCCCCTGCTCGGATAAGAAGGAGGCCGCCATGCCCCAATCCCCTCGCTTATGCTATTTTTTTCTCTTCTCCTATCATGACTGCTCCTCCCTGTCCAAGACGTCCCATCTTCTCCCGGGAAAAAAGAGTAAAGAAAGCGTAGACACATAATCCACTGAAACAGCAAGTTAGCTTCAGCGCACATAAAATGAGGTCGGCACCCCACTTTTCCCATTGACAGTGGTACCGTGATTGTGTAGTTTGCCGCGGTCGCTGAGTGAGGGAGAATGACAAAATCATCTTTCATCAATCGACAGATCGAGCCAACTTTAATGTTGACACGAATAATTTGATTGACTATATTCACGACTTCGTCGCGGGTTATCCCGCACGGCGCTTTTGGCGTCGGAACGATCCTTGAAAACTGAATAACAATACAACAGCAAACGGGCCCAACTGGTGTTTTTTTTTAAGACACCATGGGCAAACTTTGTAATTTCAAAGTGACGCCTTTATTAGTACCCTGATTTATTTCAGGTGCATTAAATAAATAATCTCTTTTTAGAGATTAAGGATATCAAACTGGAGAGTTTGATCCTGGCTCAGAACGAACGTTGGCGGCGTGC
>CAYPEU010000087.1:0-8358 GCA_964409855.1 uncultured Desulfocapsa sp. | reverse complement strand
CTTTTTTTCAGGAGTGGTTGGTTAATTTATATCAAGAAAACTGATAAAAAGTGGGCGCCCTTCCTGCCTGGCAAGGGAGGTTGACGAGGTTGACGAGGTTGAAGAGGGTTATCTTTTGGGGCTGTCCAGCAGTAATTCAAGGCCCTATTTCTTCAGGCCGAAGACACCTTTTTTGTTTGACGAAAATGCCGGGCGATAGCGTTTTCTGCGGGAAGAGTTCCGTCCTTTGGAACGCGGGTGACGTTCGTTTTCCCGGTGAGGTTTTTTCTGCAGAGAGGACAGGTGAAGATCTGCCTGCTTGCCGGTGACAGACTCCAGATAGAGTTCGCAGAACAGTGAACAGTCCTTGAAATAGCTTTTCTTTTTTAACCACTTTGGCCAGGAGTCATTTTTCCGGTGACGAAGGAACTGGGGCAGGTTGGAAAGGAGAATCACCATCTCCTGGCGGATGGAGCGACGCAGGTTCAGCTGCGTACCCAGTTCCTGGTCCAGGCTTTCGCGCAGAATTTTGGAGAAACGAAAGGCTGCCGCCCCTTTCAGGTCCTGACGAACCAGGTCAAAACGTGCATTGGCCCAGGGAATGAGAAGAAAGGCCAGGAGAAAGTCATTGGCCAGGCCTTGCTGTCCAGATTCCTTGGCCAGCAGTGCACTGCGGTCAACAACCTTTGCCAGGGCCATCAACTGCTCCCGGTAGGGCTGTTCCTCAGCGGCTTCTTTTTTGAAAAGCGTCTTTTTATACAGTCCCAGAACACCGAAAAAGA
The DNA here is from genome assembly GCA_964409855.1 of uncultured Desulfocapsa sp. GTDB lineage: Bacteria > Desulfobacterota > Desulfobulbia > Desulfobulbales > Desulfocapsaceae > Desulfocapsa. Next base: position 7,597 of record CAYPEU010000087.1, on the reverse strand, counting down.
GTTCCGACTCCAGGGCCAGGTCCAGCCATTGGCACAAGGCACCACTATGCAGATCCTTGAAAAGTTCATCGCGAATCCGTGAAGGCGGACAGAGGGTGAGTTTGTCATGGTGGGAACAGATGGCCTGCCAGCTCTCAAGTGCGATGGTAAAGTTGAGTCTGGCTGCGTGGCGGATGGCCCGCAGCATGCGTACCGGGTCCCTGGTGATACGCCGTTCCGGATCGCCGACGATGCGGATCATGGAATGATCGAGGTCGTCAATGCCGCCTACGTAATCAATAATAGTATTATTTTCGATCTCGTAGAACAGGGAATTGATGGTAAGATCCCGGCGCTGGGCATCTTCATCCAGGCTGCCGTAGGTGTTGTTGGGGGCAAGGATTGCCTCCGGGCCATCGAGATCATACTCGCTCAAGGAACGCAGGGTGGAGAGCTCTATCTCCTTGCCGCGAAAAAGGACCTGAACCAGGCGAAAACGTCTGCCAATGGTTCGGCTGTTGCGGAAGAGTTTGCGGATCTGCCCTGGCCGGGCATCGGTGCTGATATCAAAATCCTTGGGCACCTTGCCCAGATAGAGGTCGCGAACGCCGCCACCCACCAGGTATCCTGAGTAGCCATTGTCGCGCAGCACACGGAGCACGTGCATGGCATCCCGGTCAAGCATGTGATGCCGAATGGGATGATCGTCAGGGGCAATGATCCGGGGATCGCGGGAAAAGGTCATAAGCGGGAACTGGTCAGGATGCTGCCGGACTGAATCCTTGTCCTTCTTTGTATACTGATTCTGCCTGGGTTGTAAACTGTCTGAAGATCTCAGCCACGGGCAGGATATCTTTCATCTTGTAGGTATTGGCACCGGAGAAGAAGAGACCGTCATCAAGTTTGCCGTCACGGGCGTTCATCAGCCTTTCGCTGATGCAGTAGTGATGGTCACATTTTTTCAAACACTTGTAGAGGCACTTCTTGACCGTGGTGTCTTCCCCTTTGGCCATGGAGCGGACAAAATTGGTATTGATGGCCCGGCCCGGCATGCCAACCGGTGAGGAGGTGAGGACGATATCTTCCTTCTTGGCATCAAGAAAGGCCTGTTTGAAATTATCATCCACGTCACATTCTTCACTGAGGACAAAGCGGGAGGCGATCTGTACCCCGTCTGCACCATACTTGTCCATTATCTCAGCCATCTCATAGCCGTTGGTGATTCCACCGGCAGCGATGAGGGGTACCTTGCTGATAACTTCTCGAATGGGAGGGAAGTTATCACGCAAAGGACGATCAGTGCCCAAGTGTCCCCCTGCCTCACAGGATTCTACAATAATGGCTGCAGCACCGAGTTTTTCGGCAAGCCTGGCAATCCCTGGAGAGGAGACGATCATGACAATGGGCACATTGTGTTCACGGCCGATCTTGAAGATATCCCGGGAGAATCCTGCCCCGGTGATGATCATATCGACTCCGGCCTCAATGGAGGTCATAACCAGTTGGTAAAAATTCTTCATGGCGTACATGATATTCACTGCCACGATGCCGTCTGTCATGGACTTGGCCTTGAGGATGTCTGCCCGGAGATCCTCGACCGGGAGGCCTGATCCGCCGATTACCCCAATACCGCCGCAGGTTGCAACCGGGGCCGCCAGCGCAGAGGTGGAGACACGAATGGACATCCCGCCTTGAATCAGGGGAATGGGGGCAGTGAAGTCTGCAATTTTTAACTCGGGTAGTTTCATCTATCTGGTTTAATACTCCTCTCTATAGTCTTTTGGGAAAAAAAGGATAATGCCTTGCTTACCTCTTTTTGTCAAGCAGTGATGGCTAGGTAAGGGGGCAGAACAGTGGCATTTCTCCAAGATTATTCTCCCCTGAAAGGGGTGGAAAATAATGCGGAAGTGGTGAATTTTCCATGCTTTGTCCGCATCTGCTTGACATTTTCCGGGAATTGCGTTTAATTTTATTCTTTTTTACAAATGTAAAATCCTGGAGGAAGAGTAGTGAAAATAAAGGCCTTGAACGGCTTTAAAGACATTGTGCCGGGTGAGGTGGAGTTGTGGCAGCGGGTGGAAACCACTGCCCGTGATATTTTTACGCGTTTCAACTTCTCCGAAATCAGGATGCCCATACTGGAGAAGACCGAGCTTTTTGCCCGTTCCATTGGTGAGTCCACTGATATCGTCGAAAAGGAGATGTACACCTTTGTCGACAAGCAGATCACCATGCGGCCCGAGGCCACGGCATCTCTGCTTCGTGCCTATATCCAGCACGGTCTTCATGTGCAGAAACCCATCCAGCGTCTCTTTACCATCGGCCCCATGTTCCGCCATGAACGTCCCCAGAAGGGCAGGCTTCGTCAGTTTCACCAGATGGATGTTGAGGTGATCGGAACATCAAACCCACGAGTTGATGCGGAAGTCATGGCCATGGGGGCCATGCTCCTGGAAGAGTTTGGAGTGACAGTGACCCTGGAGCTGAATTCCCTGGGCTGTCCAGCGTGCCGCCCTGGTTTTCGTGAGACCCTGCTTGCCTTTATAGAAGATCGATATGGGTCGCTTTGCGATGATTGCATGCGGCGCAGCACGACCAACCCGTTGCGGGTTCTGGATTGTAAAAATCATTCCTGCCGAGTCCAGGTGGAGGAGGCGCCTTCCATCCAGGAACATCTCTGTCAGGAATGCAGTGACCATTTCAGTGGGGTCCAGGCCGGACCGCAGCAGCTTGGAGTCAGCTACAATCTGAACAAGTTTATGGTTCGGGGCCTGGATTACTACACCCGGACTACCTTTGAATTTATTACCGGTGACCTTGGTGCCCAGGCAGCTGTGGGTGCCGGAGGACGCTATGACGGCTTGATCGAACAGCTGGGCGGTCCAAAAGTTCCCGGAGTTGGCTTTGCGCTGGGCATAGAACGACTGGTACTCCTCCTGCAGCAGAAGGAGGGAGAAGAGAAAGCTCAGGGCGGGATAGAGCTCTTTGTCGCTGGTCTGGGAGAGGCAGCCTCTGAATTTGCCTTCCCCCTGGTCCATGCTCTGCGGCAAAAGGGCCTGCGTGCTGCCATGGACCATGAAGGCCGCAGCCTGAAAAGCCAGATGAAACAGGCGAACAAGGCTGGAGCGCAGCACGTTCTGATCATTGGCGACAATGAATTGGAACAGGGCCAGGCCGTTTTACGAGACATGCAGAGCCAGAAACAGCAGCCGATTGCTATCAACTCTTCAGTTGATGAAATGCTTCTTCTCCTTTTGCAGTCGTTTGAGAAGAAAAATAACTTCGTTTTGACAGGCAGCAAGGATAGTAAGCTAGCTTAAGAGAAGATATAGAAAAATTAACAACATACCCCTTTTACAATAGAAAAAACTCATGGAATCAATGGGAACAATGCGCAGGACACATTCCTGCAGCGATTTGACAAGCGCCAACATCGGTGAAGAAGTAATCCTCATGGGCTGGGTTCTGCGCAGGCGGGATCATGGCGGTGTTATTTTTATCGATCTCCGTGATCGCAAAGGACTGACCCAGGTGATTTTTAACCCGGAAGTCAACGCCGAGATCCATGCCAAGGCCCACCAGCTGCGCTCCGAATGGGTTATAGCTGTTCGGGGCAAGGTTGCGGCCAGGCTTGAGGGTATGGCCAACACTAAACTGGCAACCGGTGAGATTGAGGTCTTTATTGATGATCTTCGTATCCTCAATACCGCCGATACCCCGCCTTTTCCCCTGGATGAAGACAGTGATGTTTCCGAAAATATTCGCCTCCAGTATCGCTACATGGATCTCAGGCGGCCGGAGATGGCATCCAACCTGCTCATGCGCCATACTGCGGTCCAGTCCATTCGTAACTATCTGAACGATAATGAGTTTCTTGAGGTTGAGACGCCCATGCTCACCCGTTCCACCCCGGAAGGGGCTCGGGACTATCTGGTGCCCAGTCGGGTCAATGCCGGGAAGTTCTATGCCCTGCCCCAATCACCCCAGCTCTTTAAGCAGCTGTTGATGATGGCTGGTATGGATCGCTACTATCAGATCGTCAAATGTTTCCGTGATGAGGACCTGCGTGCCGACCGTCAGCCCGAGTTCACTCAGATCGATATGGAGCTCTCCTTTATGGATGAGGAGCAGATCATTGAGGTTACTGAGGGCATGATTGCGAAGCTCTTCAAGGACACCCTGGACCTGAATGTGGCCCCGCCTTTTGCTCGGATCAGCTATGATGAGGCCATGAACCGTTACGGTACTGATAGGCCTGATACCCGTTTTGGCTTTGAGCTGGTGGATCTCACTGAGATTGCCCGTACCTGTTCTTTCAAGGTCTTCCGTTCCATAGCTGATGGCGATGGAACCGTACGTGCTATTAATGCCAAGGGCTGTGCCACGTTTTCCCGTAAGGATCTCAATGTCCTCACCGATTATGTGGCCCAGTTCGGGGCCAAGGGGCTTGCCTGGGTGAAGATGAAGGCAGACGGAGAGTGGCAGTCACCCATTACCAAGTTCTTCAGCGATGAGGAGCGGGCAGCCATGACCAAGGCCCTGGATGCTGAGGAAGGGGATCTTCTCTTCTTTGGGGCTGACAAACCTTCTGTTGTTTTCCCGGTCCTGAGCGAGTTGCGGGTGGAGCTGGCCCGCCGTCTGGATCTCCTGGACAAGAAGAGCTTTAACTTTGTCTGGGTCACTGACTTTCCCCTGGTGGAGTATGATGAGAACAAGAAACGCTTTCAGGCCCTGCATCATCCCTTTACTGCTCCCAAAGAAGAAGACATCGACAAGCTGGAGATAGACCCGGCATCCGTTTACAGCCAGGCCTATGACCTGGTCCTGAACGGTACTGAGATTGGCGGCGGATCCATCCGTATCCACCAGCGTGATATCCAGGCCCGGGTCCTGGCAGCGCTCGGTATTGCTGAGGAAGAGGCCAATGACAAGTTCGGCTTTCTCCTTCGCGCCCTGGAGCTTGGCGCTCCGCCCCATGGCGGTCTGGCCTTTGGCCTGGACCGGCTGCTCATGGTTATCACCGGCACCGATTCCATTCGTGAGGTCATTGCCTTTCCCAAGACCCAGAAGGCTACCTGCCCCCTCACCGAGGCCCCGGCAGGAGTCTCCAGGAAGCAGCTCACCGAGCTCTACCTGCGGCCGGACTGGAAAGAGTCCTGATTTGATTATCGGCAGTCATTGCCTTCCTGGGGTGACTGCCGTTTTTTCTCATTATCCCTCTCCGCGACCCATCTGAGATTCGCTCAAGCTTCCACGAAATGAGCAGTTTTTGTGCAGACCCGTTGTATAACAATCGGGAACTGTCTCCGATTTTCCTGGTGTCCCTCTATGGTGAAGAATAACCCTTAATGTTTCCTGTAAATTCCCAGTGATTGCCAACGATTTTTTGCGAAAAATTCGCTACAGCCTTGATCTGAATGATAAAGAGATGGTTCAGATACTCCATGCCTCCGGGCAGGAAATAGAACAGGTTCCGCTCTATAATTTATTAAAAAAAGAGGATGAAAAAGGATTTGTCCTTTGTCCTCCACCTCTGTTAAATGCTTTTCTTGACGGCCTTATCATTTTCTACCGAGGCTCTCTCAAAAAAACGACCAGTCCGGAACAACAGGCAACCATTAGTAATAACACCATACTGCGAAAAATACGCATTGCCCTTGCCTACCAGGACACAGATATGCTGGAGGTCTTCAGGCTTGCCGGGACCAAGATCTCCAAGTCTGAATTATCAGCCTTTTTCAGGAGGAGGAGCCACAAACATTACAAGGAATGTGGCGATCAATTCCTTCGCCGTTTCCTCCAGGGCCTTGCCCTGTATAAAAAGAGGCCTGTCAAACGAGAAACGATTTCCAGACAGAGAAATGTATGGCTGAGAAGAAAAAAATAAGAGAAAAACGCTCCCTTCCAACGGACTTCCTACTGCTTCCCGGTTTTTGCATCCCCATCTGCAGAAACTCCATCTCTGCAAGGCTTACTGCTGGACAACAACTCTTTTTTTGACATACCGATCCCTGGGTGATAGCGTATTGTATATGCTGCGTTCAGTGGGGTTTGCTCTGCCAGTTCTGGCCGGAACTCATCATACAATACTGCCATAATCGGCACTTAAAAAGGCCTTTCCTGGTGTCCAGTAAACTCTGAAATGTGACACTGGAGCCTTTGTTCCGTTTCCCCTCCCTGCTTTGGGTGGCGCCCTGTGAACAGTACGGAGGGAAACGACAAAACAAAGTGTATCGAATCCATTGTTAAGCAATCCAGGGAGAATCCTGATGGGCTTGGAAGGAATCACCATTCTCACCTTTGTCATCGCCTCTCTGCTGGCCGGTTCCCTGTTGCGAGCCATGATGCGGCGCAGCTCTCTGCCCTATACCGTGGTGCTCCTCCTGCTCGGCCTCGGCCTGGCCGGACTGGCCCGGGCCGGCTGGCTGGGGACAGTGCCGCTGGTCGAGATTCTGGAGCTGCTTGCTGCGCTTGATCCACACTTCATCCTTTTTCTCTTCCTGCCCACCCTCATCTTTGAATCGGCCTACACCATGGAGCCCCATCTTTTCATGCGGATCGCTCCTCAGATTACTTTGCTTGCCATCCTCGGATTGATTATCAGTATGCTCTTGAGCGCCCTGGCCGTCAGTTTTCTCCTGCCTTGGGGGATTGGCGTGGCCCTGCTTTTCGGGGCCCTGATCAGTGCCACCGACCCGGTGGCTGTGGTGGCCCTCCTCAAGGAGAAGAGTTCGCGGAAACGGCTGGAGACCCTGATCGAGGGAGAGTCCCTGCTCAACGACGGCATCGCCATTGTTTTTTTCTCCCTCTTCTCCGGCTTTGCCCTGGGCACTGCGACCACGGTGCATCCCTGGTCGGTGATAGGTGAATTTGTCCTGGTCGTTGCGGGCGGTCTGCTTATCGGTGTTGTCGTCGGCTGGCTGACCCTCTTTCTCATCGGTCGACTCTTAAACCAGCCCCTCATTGAGATCACCCTGTCGGTGACCGCCGCCTATGTCACCTATCTTGTTGCCGAGGAACTTCATGTCTCCGGGGTGGTCGCTCTGGTCGCCCTCGCCCTGATGTTTTCCACCCTGGGACGAACCCGGATCTCACCTGAGGTTTCTCATTTTCTCCATCAGTTCTGGGAAATGATGGCCTATCTTGCCAATACCATGATTTTCCTCATTGTCGGCATTGTCATCGTCATGAGTGTCAGTCTCGATTCGCCCCTGCTCTGGCTCGTCTTGGCCCTCCTTTATCCCCTGCTCATGCTGATCCGCGCCGTGACGGTCTGGAGCCTCATGCCCCTGTTGAAACGGATCGGTATCGGTATTACCCGCCAGAAGGCCACTGTCCTGATCTGGGGTGGCCTGCGGGGGGCGGTGTCCCTGGCCCTGGCCCTCTCCCTTGCCCAGGAAAAGGCGCTGCCTGCCCCCCTTGGCGAGCAGATTCTCTTTCTTACTGCCGGTATCGTGGTTCTGACCATTGTCATTAACGGTTCCACCATGGAGTGGCTCCTTCATATCCTCAAACTGGATCAACTTCCTCTTGCCAAGGAAGCCTCGGTACAGAAGGCCCGGATGAGGATTCAGGAGGAGATGAGCGGGTTTTTCAAAAAGCTGCAGGCTAACCCCTT
>CAYPEU010000086.1:0-8595 GCA_964409855.1 uncultured Desulfocapsa sp. | reverse complement strand
ATCATGAATGCGCCGGAGGTGATTGCCCAGACATGCTTCTTCCTCAAACATGGCCGATTTGACCGCCCCTCAGCACCGCCAGGCAAGAGGTAAGATAGCTAATGCGCCAGGGCGCTGATACCAAATATTTGAGGAGACACAATCAAGAACAGCAATATCGCCGCCTGGATGACAATAAAGGGCAATACCCCCCGGTAGATATGTGTTGTTTTGACTCCCGGCGGTGCCACCCCCTTTAAATAAAACAGACTGAAGCCGAACGGCGGGGTGAGAAAAGAGGTCTGCAGGTTCATTGCAATCAAAATCGCAAACCAGACCGGATTGATGCCGATGGCCTCGGCAATCGGCACCAGAATGGGAACAATAATATAGGAAATCTCAATAAAATCGATGAAGAAACCGAGTATCATGATGGCAACCATGGAAAGGATGAGAAATCCCCATTTTTCCCCTGGAAGGGCCAGCATGAACTCTTCGACAATGGCATCACCGCCGGTATAGGTGAAGACCATGGAAAAGGCGGTGGCGCCCACCAGGATACCAAAGACCATGGCCGTAATCTTCACCGTTTCCAAGGCGCTGTCAAAGGTCATCTTCAAGGAAAATTCACGGTACAGCATCGAGAGTAATATTGCCCCGATACCGCCAACCGCAGCGGATTCCGTCGGTGTGGCCACACCACCAAAAATTGATCCCAGCACAAGGACAATGAGAACCAGAGGGGGAACAATGGCCTTGATGGCGGCAAAGATCTGCTGCGCTTTTGAACCCTTCGCACCCTCAATGACAATGGGAGGGGCCGCATCCTTTTTGATAAGCGCATAGACAACAATATACACAATATAGGCACCCACCAGATACAGCCCTGGCCAGACCGCAGCCTGAAACAGATCACCCACAGGGACCTGGAAGACATCACCCAGAATAATCAGGACAATTGACGGCGGAATAATCTGCCCCAATGTTCCGGCCGCACAAATGGTTCCGGTGGACAGCTCCTTGCTGTAGTTGTATTTCATCATGACCGGCAGAGAGATCACCCCCATGGCCACCACACTCGCGCCGACAACACCGGTCGATGCAGCCAGCAGCGCCCCCACGAGCACGGTACTGATCGCCAGCCCACCCCTTATTTCACCAAACAGAAAGCCCATGGACTCCAAAAGTCTCTCGGCCAGCTTGGTTTTCTGCAGCACAATCCCCATATAGATAAAAAGCGGAATGGCCATCAGAATGGTGTTGTTCATAATGGACCAGATCCGGTGCGGCATAAAGGCAAACATATCACGGCCGAGCATCAGACCTTGCAGCAACGTACCGCCATCCAGTCCCGCTTCAACGATACCGGCGACCATCCCAAAAACCACCGCTACGGCACCGAATGTAAATGCCACGGGAAATCCAAACAGCAACATAAACAGTGCTGCAAAAAACATGATAATGCCGATCATATCTTATGTCCTAACTGCTCAGCAGTCTTAGAATCACTCTTCCGGAACAGGTTGATATTCCTTATGATAAACCCAACACTACTCAACACCAAAAGATAAAATGAAAATGGTATCAGCGCCTTAATCAGCCAACGATAGGGCAGGCCGCCAGGATCACCACTGACCTCGTGGGTTTGGTATGCCTCGAGGACAAAGTCCGTTGAACCAAAGGCAATGAGAAAGGAAAAGGGGATGAGAAAGACAGTGGTTCCCAAGATATTGACCACCGCTTTTTTCTTGAAATGGAGACTATCATAGATCACATCAACCCTGACATGGCCATCCTCTTTCAGGGCATATCCTATGCCCAGGAGAAATACCATTGAGAACAGATGCCATTCACTTTCCTGCAGAGCGATGGAGCTTGTCCTGAAAAAATATCGCATGATTACGTCGTAAAAGACGTTCACCATCATCAATATCATTAGCACCGCAGAGATATATCCAACGTAGTCAAATATGCGATCTAAAAAACGTTCCAGCTTTATCAACATACTATACCTTTGGGAGGGCTTGGTCCGGTAACACACAAAAAGGCTAACATTGCAACTTTGTTGCAGTGTTAGCCTTTTAAAGTTTATTCAAAAATAAATCCGATACCCATTGATGAACGATTGCTCATCAACGGACTGTAACTCAAAGATTATCTTTGAAGTAATAGTAATCAGACATCTCCGACCACTTTCTTGCCTTCTTTTGAAAGGCAGCTTGAGATGCAAGAATTTCTTTCAGCAAGGGGTTGCTGGCCGATTTTTCAGCCAACAGCTCATCGTTCGCTGCTTTCATGGCATCCATAACAGACTTTGGAAATGTCTTGATCTGGATATTTGGGTACTCTGTTTCCATTTCTGACCATGCCTCAGCACTCATGCTGTAATTCTGCTCATACATGTCATAGGCGGCAAGCCGCATGGCAACACGAAGAATTTCTTTATTCTTGTCAGACAGGGTATTAAATTTTTAGATATTTACCAGAAACTGCAACTCTGTTGCTGGTTCATGCCAACCAGTATAGTAGTAAGGGGCGATCTTGTGAAATCCCATTTTGATATCCATTCCCGGTCCAACCCACTCCAAGGCATCAATGGTTCCCCTTTCAAGGGACGTGTACAGCTCTCCCGGAGCAATGTTGGTCACAGCAAGACCAAGCTTTGCCATCACTTCACCGGCAAAGCCCGGAATTCTCATTTTCAGGCCTTTCAGGTCATCGAGACTGTTAATCTCTTTTCTGAACCACCCACCCATCTGGTTTCCGGTATTTCCACCAGGAAAAGAGAGGACTTTATGCGGTTCGTATGCCTTCTGCATCAATTCCAATCCACCACCATAGTAGAACCATGCATACTGCTCAGGTGTTGTCATGCCAAAGGGCATGGAGGTAAAGGGAAGGAGAGCAATATCTTTCCCTTTCCAGTAGTAGGATGCTGAATGGGCCATATCGTACTGACCCAGCTTGACCATGTCCAGAACACCAAATGGGGATTTGTGCTTATTGGAGGCATCAATACGGATGGTGAAATCACCACCGCTCATGGTTTCAACCATCTGGGCCATATTATTGACAGCATCAGTAAATGGGGCCAGGGTTGATCCCCAGGTCATTGCCAACTTCCAGCGAACTTTCTTTTCAGCAGCCTGACCGTTCACGGCCAAAGCCAAAAGCAGTGTCAGGGCTACGATTGTGATTTTCGAAAATTTCATACTCCCTCCTGGTAACCTTTTCAAATTATAGGATTAACGTACAAAGATACGACCCGTTGCAGGCCGCCTCAACACGTAACTGTTCAATAGTCCTCTTTTCTCATAAACGGAGATCTATAAGATCTGCCATGGTGCCTGAAATCAATTCCCAAGTCCATGCTTTGCGTAGCAAAAAAGAAAAAACTGTAAAAATCTTGCAAGGGGATTATCCTTTGGCGTAGGATGGATGAAAGGTTGAATGAGATCTGGACAGATCTCCCGACCACTTCAAACAGAAATGCTGGGCCCTTATCAGGGACTCTCTGCCATGCAATCAAATACATTCTATATCGCCTCCCTTGAACCCGAGGCCGGAAAACTTGTGGTCACCATGGGTATCATGGAGATCCTCACCCGCTCCATGGGCAGGGTTGCTTTTTTCCGGCCCGTCATCGATACAGACAGGAATCAGGACCCAGACATTGCGCTTATTCTCAACCGCTACTGTCCCACCATGACCTATGAAGAGAGCTACGGTTTTCTGGCAGAGGAGGTGAAGACCTTTGTTGCCGAAGATCGGATCAAATTCTTCCTTGAAGAACTGATCAATCGGTTGGAACAGTTAAAGGAGGAGTATGATTTTGTCCTCTGTCAAGGCTTGAACAGTACCGCCTTTCTCTCTGCCTTTGATGTGGATATCAATATGGAGATAGCCAAGAATCTCGGCTGTCCCTTTATCGGGGTGATCAACGGTATGAACCAGACTGCCCGGGATATTGCCAAGGAAATCAAAATCACCGAAGATGCCATCAAGGAGGCAGGCTGCGCCCACTTTGCCACCTTTGTCAACCGCATGGCCGAGGACACCTTCGGGGTGCTGGAGGTGGAGCTCGACGATCCCGACGAGGCCGTTGGAGCTCCGGTCTTTCTCCTGCCGGAAAACGGAGAACTGGACAAGCCGTCGCTGGCTGACATCAGTGAAGTCCTTGGCTGTGTCAATGTCACCCAACATGATGAAGGGATGGACCGCATCGTCAAACAGTTCAAGATCGCGGCCATGACCGTGGAACACTTCCTGGCCCATATCGAAGACGGCGACCTGATCATTGTCCCGGGCGACCGGGACGATATTGTCCTCGCCTCCCTCTTCGCCCTCCAGTCAACAAACTATCCGAACCTGGCCGGCATCCTGCTCACCGGCGGCTTTCTTCCCGGTCCCAATACCATGCGTCTCCTGGAAGGACGAGACCTGAGTGTTCCTCTGCTCAGTGTCAAGACCGATACCTACACCACCACCAGAGACGCGGACAATGTCCCCGCCCTCATCAACCCCGGAGATGAACGCAAAATAGCTCTGGCCCTAGGCCTCTTCGAGACCCATGTTGACGGTGAACGCATTCGGAAAATGGCGGAACTCTCCACCACCCCTGCCACTGTCACTCCGGTGATGTTCGAGTACAGCCTCTTTGAACGGGCACGTTCTGCCAAAAAACATATTGTTCTCCCGGAAAGCAGTGATGAACGCATCCTGCGGGCCACGGAAATTCTGCTGCGCCGCAATGTGGTGAACATCACCCTGCTCGGCATCCCGGATGAGATCAAGGCACTCTCTGCTTCCCTGGGATTGGACTTAAGCGGAGCGTCTATTATCGACCCTGCAGACTCAAGCCACACCGAATCCTTTATCCGCAGCTTCTATGAACTGCGTAAACAGAAAAACATGACCCAGGATGGCGCCCGTGACGCCATGAGCAACCCCTCCTATTTTGGAACCATGATGGTGCATCAGGGATTGGCAGACGGCATGGTCTCAGGTGCCATCCATACCACGGCAGATACCATCCGTCCGGCCCTGCAGGTGATCAAGACCAGCCCGGGAATTTCCGTGGTCTCTTCTGTCTTTCTCATGTGCATGGACACACGGGTCCTGGTCTATGGCGACTGTGCAGTCAATCCGGATCCCAACGCGGCCCAGCTGGCAGAGATTGCCATCTCCTCGGCCGACACGGCCGCCATGTTCGGCATTGAGCCACGCATAGCTATGCTTTCCTACTCCACCGGGGCCTCAGGCAAAGGGGCGGATGTGGAAAAGGTGCGGCAGGCCACAACCATTGCCCGGGAGAAACGGCCGGACCTCCTCATTGAAGGCCCCATCCAGTACGATGCGGCCATTGAGCCCTCTGTGGCCCGCACCAAGATGCCTGAAAGTGAGGTAGCAGGCAGAGCCACAGTCTTTATCTTCCCAGACCTCAACACCGGCAACAATACCTACAAGGCCGTGCAACGATCCTCAGGGGCCGTGGCAATCGGCCCTGTGCTGCAGGGCCTGAAAAAACCGGTAAACGACCTGAGCCGGGGCTGCCTGGTACCTGATATCATCAACACTGTGGCCATCACCGCCATCCAGGCACAGGCAACAGGAGAAGAGGCGTGACAAAGATTCTGATCCTCAACTCCGGCAGTTCTTCCCTCAAATTCCAGCTCTTTGCAGTGGACGGACTCCAGTCTCTGGCAGAGGGCATTATCGAACAGATTGGAGAAGATAGCAGTCCTGTCCACCTCCAATTCATCGACTCTGAAGGAAAATCGCAGCAGATCAGCCAAAACCTGCCCATCCCTGAACACAAGGCGGCAATAGCTGCCATGTCCCAACTCCTCAAAGAGAGTGAGGTACTGAGAGACATTCGGGAACTGGCGGGCATCGGACACCGTGTGGTCCATGGCGGTGAGGACTTTCACCAGCCCGTGCTCATCGACCAGAACGTGGTGACAAGCATTGAAAAATTGATCCCCCTCGCCCCGTTACACAATCCTGCCAACCTGGCAGGCATTGAAGTGGCCATGCAGCAGGCTCCCGACACCCCTCAGGTGGCAGTCTTTGATACTGCCTTTCACCAGACCATTCCAGCCCACTCTTTTCTCTATGCCCTCCCCTTTGACCTCTATGAGAGAAAAAAGGTGCGACGCTACGGCTTCCACGGCACCTCCCATCACTATGTTGGGAAAGAGGCTGCCCGCTTTCTCGGGCGCCCCTTTGACTCCCTGAAGATCATCACCCTGCACTTAGGCAACGGTGCCTCTGCTGCAGCCATTGACCGAGGCCGCTGCCAGGACACCTCCATGGGCATGACTCCTCTGGAAGGACTGGTCATGGGGACCCGCTCCGGCGATCTGGACCCGGCCATTCTCTTCTACCTTGCACGGGAAAGCGGCATGACGCTTGATGAGATGGAAGAGATGCTGAATAAAAGAAGTGGACTCAAGGGGATCTGCGGCGAAAATGACATGCGTACCATCACCGAGCGAATCAAGGAGGGAGATGAACAGGCCGAACTTGCCCTGGACATCTTCTGTTATCGCTTGAAAAGATATGTCGGTTCCTATCTGGCTGTCCTGGATGGGGCAGACTGTATCGTCTTTACCGGTGGAATTGGCGAACATTCGTCCCTGGTGCGGCAAAAAGCTTGTGAGGGGCTGGCAGGTTTGGGCGTCAGCCTGGACCCGGCACGAAATGAGAGCCGTTCCACCGAGGCACGATCCATTAACCACCATGAGAGCAGAACGCAGATCCTGGTCATTCCCACGGATGAGGAACTGGAAATTGCATCACAAACCCTGAAACTCATCTCTTCTTCCCCACCATGAATACACTGCCAGACAATAAGACCAAGCTGGTCTGCACCATTGGCCCAGCCTCAGACTCCCCGGACATGATCGAAAAAATGCTGCTCGCCGGCATGAATGTGGCCCGTCTCAATTTCTCCCACGGTGACTTCAGCAGTCATAGGGAGATCATTGGCAAGATCAGGGCTGCCTCGGAGCGCACCGGAAGAGAGGTGGCCATCATGGCTGATCTGCCTGGCCCCAAGATGCGTATCGGCAACTTTGCAGAGGAACCAGTTCTCCTGGAGAAAGGAGCCCCCTTCACCCTGACCACAGAACAGGTATCCGGCAGCAGGGAGCGTGTCTCCATCACCATGATGGAGCTTCCGGCAGCCGTAAAACCTGGCAACATCCTCTTTCTCAATGACGGCCTCATCCAGCTGCTGGTGGAAGAGGCCACCCCCACCGAGATCCACTGTACCGTGGTCATGGGCGGAGAACTCCGTTCCCGCAAGGGATTGAACATTCCGGGAATCAACCTGGGCACCAGTGCCTTTACCCCCCGTGACCGGGAGTGCATGCAGGTTGCCCTGGAGCATGGGGTGGATGCAGTGAGTCAGTCCTTTGTCGCCTCTGCCCAGGATGTGGAAGATGTGCGCAGGGCTGCAGCCGAGATGGGGTTTGATCCCTTTATCATTGCCAAGATTGAACGTTCTTCGGTGCAGGAGAAAATAGACGAAATCCTGGCAGTGGCTGACGGTATCATGGTGGCTCGGGGTGACCTTGGTGTAGAGGTCCCCATCGAAAAAATCGCCGTGATGCAGAAATTCATCACGGCCCGGGCCAACCTCGCTGGCAAACCTGTCATCACTGCCACCCAGATGCTGGAATCCATGACCCGCAACCGCCGCCCCACCCGGGCAGAGTCCACGGATGTTGCCAATGCCATCCTGGACGGTACCGACTGTGTCATGCTCTCCGAAGAGTCGGCCATGGGCGATTACCCCATCGAATCAGTGGAGATGCTTGCCAGAATAGCAGCGGCCACTGAACCGACCCGTCTCCTGCGCCATGCAGAGACCACCCTGAAACCTCAGGTATCCGATTATCAGCATAACAGCGTGGACCTCATTGCCATGTCCATTGAACAACTCCTGGAGAAAATTGAAGCCCCGGCAGCAGTCCTCACTCCCTCGGCCAGCGGCTATACGGCCCGCAGCATCACCCGCTTTCGCCTCCCGGTCTGGATCTTTGCTGTCAGCCCCAGCCGCAAGACATGCCAGGAACTGCTCTTTTCCTACGGGATCCGGCCTATTCACGAAGAGGAGCATCCCAAAGACTGGAGTGACTACGCCCGCTGCTATGTACAGACATTCAGAGTTGCGGGAAAATATGTCCTGCAGACAGAGGGACCTTCTCCAGACCACCCAGATGCCAATCATAAGATTGAGATTATTCCCCTGACCCAGGGAAACTGATTCCACACCTCTTCCCACAGGAGGGAGGCGTGCAAAAGGAGACAGATATGGCAGGCAGCAACAAACCTTGCGACTTCACAATATTCGGTGTTCTCGGGGACCTTTCCAGGAGGAAACTGCTCCCCTCTCTCTACCAGCTGGACAAGGCAGGCCACCTTCACCCTGATACCCGCATCCTCGGAGTAGCCCGTCATGCCATCAGCCAGGAGGAGTTTACAACAAAGATGGAAGAAGCCCTGAAGTCCTTTATCCAGGAGCCCCTGATCCCAGAGGTCAAATCACGGCTGCTGGCACGCTTGCACTACGTGCTCATCAATATCGACAAGCCCGAGGACTACAACGCT
>CAYPEU010000085.1:0-8657 GCA_964409855.1 uncultured Desulfocapsa sp. | reverse complement strand
GTTGGGACTGCCCCATGGGCGCAAGACCAAGACCGGTTATTCCACTGATATCAAGATCCTGCAAAAACTTGCCGCAAAACATGAGATTCCAGCAAAGATTATCCGCTATCGCAATCTGGCCAAACTGCAGTCCACCTACGTGAAAAAATTAAAGACCCTGATTGATCCGGCCACCGGCAGAGTCCACACCTCATTCAATCAGACGGTAACGGCTACGGGGCGTCTCTCTTCCAGTAACCCAAATCTGCAGAACATTCCCATCCGTACGGAAGAGGGCAACAGGATACGCCAGGCCTTTATCCCGGATAAGGGTCTCATCTTTCTCTCTGCCGACTATTCTCAGATAGATCTGCGGGTCCTTGCCCATTATTCCCAGGATCCTGCCCTGCTGCATGCCTTTCGTCATGGTGAGGATATCCATGCCAGGACCGCAGCCGAGCTTTTCGGGGTCTCGCCCCTGCTGTTGACTCCGGAGATGCGACGTGTTGCCAAGTCCATCAACTTCGGCATTGTTTACGGAATGAGCAGTTTCGGGCTCTCTGCCCAGCTGAATATCAGTCGCAAGGAGGCAAGTGACTTTATCGATAAATACTTTCGCCTCTATGGCGGAGTGAAGGAGTTCATGGAAAAGATCGTTGAGCAGGCCCGCACTGACGGTTATGTCACGACCCTCCTCAATCGGAGAAGAATGTTGCCCGAGATCCTGGTGAAGAATAAGACCAGACGTGAGTTTTCAGAAAGGACCGCCATCAACACCCCCATCCAGGGGACAGCGGCTGATGTGATCAAACTGGCCATGATCAAGGTGGCAGCTGCCCTCAAGGAAGAGGGTCTTGCTGCCCGCCTCCTCCTGCAGATTCATGATGAACTGGTCTTTGAACTGCCGGAGGCTGAACTGGTTTCCACCAGGGAAGTGGTCAAGAGTGCCATGGAAAGTGCCATGGAGCTCGACGTTCCCCTGGTGGTGAACTTTGAGGTGGGTTCCAGCCTGGCCAAAGGGTGATTATTAGGGATCCATCTCTCCTTGTAGCCTGAGGGAAACAATTTCATGCGCGATACAAAAAAGAGTTCAAGGAGATTCTTCTCTCTCCAACTGCTTATCATTCCTTCTCTCCTTCTCTCGTCCGCTCTCTGTCCTGCTGCCGAAAATTCCGCCTTGGCCTCTCCGGACAGGGAGGTGCCAAACTTTATCAATAGTATTGACATGGAGTTTATCAGAGTTCCTGCCGGGACATTTTTCATGGGCGCAGGGGAGGATGAAGAGGGAAGTTCCAAGGAAAAACCACGCCACAGGGTCTCCATTACACAGGCCTTTTATCTCGGGACATATGAAGTCACCCAGGAACAATGGATGGCTGTCATGGGAAGGGTGAATCCGAGTAATTTTCTCTCCTTGGATCGTCCTGTGGATGAGGTGTCCTGGAATGATATCCAGGTGTTCATCGAAAAGCTGAATAAAAAGGAGAAAGGTCATCTCTATCGGCTGCCAACCGAGGCTGAATGGGAATATGCGGCACGAGCCGGCAGTGAAACAGCATACGCTTATGGAGATGACCCGGAGGGTGTGAAGTTAGCTCAATATGCCTGGTACGAACTGAACTCCGGTAAACAGAGTCATTCTGTCGGTTCCCTGCGTCCCAATGGTTGGGGCTTTTATGATATGCATGGCAATGTGACGGAATGGGTGCAGGATTGGTATGACAAAGACTATTATTCCAAGGGCCCGGAGGAAAACCCCAAGGGACCAGCAACAGGAAGGAAGAGGGTTGTCCGGGGAGGATCCTGGATCAATCAAGCATACTCTTGCCGCTCAGCCGCCCGTGGTTACTACTCTCCCGATTACACTGATTCAGACTTCGGTTTTCGGATTGTGAGGATTATAGGGGAAGCAGGTCGTTAGACAACAGGCTGAAGAGTGCAAGGGAAGGTCTTCACTTCCATGTGGAGTCGTTTGTTTGTTTTACCTGGGAAGGCCAGGATGGTTCCACTTGCAAGTGTTACCTTCTCTCTCTTGACCTGAACAGTTCTCTGCAAACAAAAGAGCCTGTACCAGAAATCGGGTACAGGCTCTTTTGTTTTTCTCTGCTTGTTTCTCTGTCAGGAGCGTTCGTGCAGGGGGACAAAGGGGCGTTTTACCGGACCGGTATAGATCTGTCGCGGCCTGCCGATCTTGCGGTCACCTGTATCCTGCATCATCTCCTGCCAGTGGGAAATCCAGCCTGGCAACCTGCCCATGGCAAACATGACAGTAAACATGTTGGTGGGAATGCCCATGGCCCGGTAGATGATACCGGAGTAAAAATCCACGTTGGGGTAGAGGTTGCGCTTGATGAAATACTCATCATTTCTGGCGATCTCTTCCAGTTTTTCAGCGATCTGCAGCAGGGGATCATCCACATTCAGGGCCTTCAGGGTCTGTTCACAGGCCTGCTTGATGATTGTAGCTCTCGGGTCAAAGGTCTTATACACCCGATGACCGAAGCCGGAGAGGCGAAAACGATCATTGGGGTCCTTGGCCTTCTTGATGTACTTCTCAAAATCATTGTTATCCCGGTGGATTGCCTCCAGCATCTCGACAACAGCCGAGTTGGCTCCTCCATGCAGCGGGCCCCAGAGAGCACTGATGCCGGCAGAGATGGAGGCGTAGAGGTTGACCCCGGCACTGCCAACCAGGCGTACTGTGGAGGTCGAGCAGTTCTGCTCATGGTCAGCGTGGAGGATCAGCAGTTTGTTGAGGGTGGCAACCACTTCCGGCAGAACCACATAAGGCTTCACTGGTTTGTCAAACATCATGTTGACAAAATTGCCACAGTAGGAGAGGTCGTAGCGGGGGTAGACCAGCGGATGCCCAACAGATTTCTTATAAGAGAAGGCGGCAATGGTTCGGATCTTCGAAAGGAGCCGTGCGGCAATCGGGAGCAGGGCCTCATCGGAACTATCCGTTAACTCCGGGTAATAGTTACAGAGGGAGTTGACCATGGTGGAGAGAATGGACATGGGAGGTGCATTGGGAGGAAAATGATCAAAAAAATGGATCATATCCTCGTGGATCAAGGCATAGCGGGACATAAGCTCCCGGAAATGGTTCAGTTCATCCCTGGTGGGGAGTTCACCGATGAGCAGGAGGTAGGCCACTTCGACAAAGGAGCATTGTTCGGCAAGCTCTTCAATGGCATAGCCTCGGTAATTCAGTATGCCTTTCTGTCCATCAAGAAAGGTGATATTCGATCTGCAGGATCCGGTGTTCATGTACCCGGAATCCAGGGTAATATGTCCGGTATCTTTGAGGAGTGTTCGGATATCTACGGCCTTGTCACCTTCGCTTCCTTCGATCAGCGGAAGCTGGTAAGTCTGGCCTTCAATGGTCAATGTTGCATGTTTTTCTGACATCGTGTACCTATGTTTCTTGGGCTCAAGCAGAGCGTATTGGTCTTTAATGGGGTCTCACCAGGCTTGACTGGAGAGGGTGCAGGAGAATGGAAAAACAAGGTGTTTTTCTGCTGCCGTTTGCAGAGAGAGTAACAGATGCCGGAAGGTGTGTTGTGGAAACATGGCCACTGCCTCCATGTGAGCCTGACATCTTTTCTGAACCGAAATAAATGCACTCCTGAACCATTTAAAGCCGGTAATCTAGCAGAGATGCCATGGAAAAGCAAGTTTTGGACCAATGTCTATAATTCTGGTCCTGTGCTGTGATTTTTTTTATTCGGAGTGAAGTTATATTATTATGATAGAAATACAAGGTGTTGCTGATAATCAGCTCTATGCGCAACGGCTGCGTCAGTTTGAGGAAGAGGTGGGCGTCTATCCAGTCAGTTGTGAGCGTCTTGCTGCAGGGCGTAGTGACAGAGAATGGCTGGATGGCGTCCTGGCCGGAGGGGCCAGGATTGTGCAGCTGCGTGATAAGGAGAGTTCTGATAGTGAGTTGCTGGCCAAGGCCCTTTATTTTAGGGAAAAGACCCGGGAAGCCGGTGTGCTCTTTTTCTTGAATGATCGTCTCGATATTGCCCTTCTCGCAGATGCGGATGGAATGCACGTTGGCCAGAAAGATCTTCCTCCAGTAGAGATACGAAAGCTTGCCCCCAATATCCTTATCGGTTTCTCCTGCAACACAGAAGAGCAGGTCAAGGCCCTGGGTAACGAGGTGGAACAGGGGCAGAGTGCAGTTTCTTACTACAATATCGGCCCCATCCATCCAACAGGAACCAAGGAGGGGCTGCATCATTTTCTCGGCGCAGAAGCAGTATCTCTTTTCTCCCGTCATTGTCTGCTGCCCTTTACGGTAATGGGGGGAATCAAACGAGAGCATCTGGGCAGCCTGCTCAGGGCAGGGGCAAGGAGGATAGCCGTGGTCACGGCCATCAGCCAGGCAAAGGATATCGCCAGCGAGACTGCATATTGGCAGCAGCAGGTGGTGTCAGGCCGGGAAGGAGGAGTTGATGCTGAAAAGTGAGGCTTTACAGGAACAGGTCAAGGAGATCGAACTGCTCATCCGCTATGCAGTTGAAGAGGGAGAACAGGCAGTTGCCTTGGAGTTTCTCCATAAATTTCATGCGGACCCCTTTGGGCTGGATGTTCTGAGAGAATTTTACCGGACCCTGCCTGAGGCAAGAGAAGAAGCTCTGCTGAAAATATCAGTGCTTGAGCAGAAGGAACAGGTCTACCTGCTGCTGCTCAGCACCAGTGACCATCACTACTTCTATCTGGCAAACAACGAGGAGGGACTGTTTCTCGGAGATTGGGAAAAAGGACTCTCTAATTCTCAGATTCTTTCCTTTTTCGATTACCAGGATGAGGAGGCCTTTGCAAAACAGCACCCTAGCCTGGAGGCGGGTCGGGAGTATATTGCCCAGGAAAGAATGAACGAAGATATCTGTCCTTCCTGCGGCGTTGGAGTCGGTAGTCTGCACACCCTCGGCTGTCCGGTGGAAGTCTGCCCCTGGTGTGAAGGGCAACTGAACCACTGTAACTGTCGTTTTGAACAGCTGGGAGTGGAAGAACTGTCAGACGAGAAGATGCTGGAAGAGCTGGAAGAACGACTGGACATCAAGGGAAGAATTCCCTATGCCAGAGAGCAGCGACCCTCATTTCTCTCGGAGTAGGATGCTGCTTTATGACTGTTGCCGGGGGTGAACGTTGGTACAGTGGATGGAGCTAAAGAACGTCGTACATCGAACGTTCAACATCAAATGGTGAATGAGCTGTACAAGCATTTCATTCAATGTTCAACGTTGGACGTTCAATGTTCGACGTTCATCTTGTCCTTAGTCCTTACTGCTCGCCAGCCACTTTTTGCAGATACTGAAAGAGGTCAGAGTCTGAGGAGAGAATGAGCGAGGTGTTGTCTCCGATTACTTCGGGATAGCTCTCCAGGGTCTTGTAAAAGGAATAAAAATCAGTATCCCGGCCGTAGGCATCGCCGTAAATCTTGGTGGCCGTGGCATCGGCTTCACCTTTAATGCCCAGGGCATCGCGGTTGGCCTCAGAGAGAATGACCTTGAGTTCTCTTTCCACCTTACCAAGGATCTCAGCTTTCTTTCCTTCACCTGTAGATCGCTTTTCTGCGGCAATACGTTTCCGCTCCGAGATCATTCGATCATAGACCTTGAGGCGGACCGATTCGATATAATTTACCCGTTTAAACATCACGTCAAGCAGTTCAATACCGTACTGGGGGGTAGCCTTGGCTGCTGTTTTCAGGATATGGTCAGAGATGACATCCCGGCCTCGTTGTGGTGCAACTCCTACATGGGCAGGGGTCTTAGATGACATGGTGTCCAATGACCAGTCCGAGCTGCGAATAATCTCGATCAGGTTGTTTTTATTCACCATATCGCGAACCGTACCGTCTATGATATCGTCGAGCATGGACTGGGCCCGGCTCTCGGTCTTTACGGCCTGCATATACTGAAGGGCATTGGTAATGCGCCAGCGGGCAGTGACATCGAGGTAGACATAGGTCTTATCATTGGTGGGGATCTGGTTTGGATCGCCATCCCAGATCTGGATCCGTTTGTCAAAGTAGTTGATGTCCTGGACAAAGGGCAGCTTGAGATAGAAGCCGGCCTCGGTCTTGGGTTCACCCACCGGCGCACCAAACTGGGTGATCATGGCCTGCTGGTCTTCACGCAGGATAAAAAAGCCGTCATAAACCACCAGCACTCCGAGCAGTATCAGGCCTGTAAGAAGAAATCGAGCTATTTTTTTCATTCGTCTTTCCTAGTTATTTGCTGGGGGGGGAGGGGAGGGGCAGAGCGGCGGCCGTGGGGCAGGTTGAGCAACGGCAACGGTCCCTGCTGGTCTTTGTCCATGACATAGACTGATTCCACACCCGGCAGGATCTCCTGCATGGTTTCCAGATACATTCGTTTCTTGGTTACTTCAGGGGCCTTTTTGTATTCATCGAGTATAGCAAGGAAGCGCTTGGTCTCACCTTCCGCATTATTGACCCTGGCCACTGCATAGCCATGCGCCTCTTCAACTATCTGTTTGGCATTACCACGGGCCTTGGGGATCACCCTGTTGTAGGTCTCTTCAGCTTCATTTACCAGTCGTTTCATATCCTGGTCCGCCTCATTGACCTCATTAAAGGCAGGCTTGACTTGGTCGGGCGGATTGATGTCCTGAAACTGGACCGTACCAATGGAGACGCCTGCGTCAAGATTGTCAAGTTCCCGCTGCAGTTCCTGTTTGACACTGGCGGCAAGGAGATCACGGTTACTGAGGACGTAATCAAAGTCCATATTACCGACAATTCGTCGTGTTACGCTCTCAGAGATATCGCGTACCGCCTGGCGAACATCCTTTATCTTAAAGAGAAAGGCCTGTGGCTCTTTGACACGGTACTGAACGATCCAGGCAACGTTAATGACATTCTTGTCAGCAGTGAGCATCAGCGATTCCATGTCATAGCCGCGGCGGTCAAAGGTGGTCTTTTGTCCGGGATAGCTGCTACGAAAGCCAAATTCTTCCTTTCGAATCTCCTCTACGTTTACCTTGTACAGGGAGTCGATATAGGGAACCTTGAAATGCAGACCCGGCTCCGATGTCCGGTTGTACTGACCCAGACGGAGGACTATCCCAAGCTCACTGGGATTAATCTTATAAAAAGAGGAGTAGACGGATTGCAATACCAGAACTGCCAGAACAATGGCGAGCAGTTTGCCTATGGCGGCAAAGGGATGGGGAGGCTCTGATTTTTGAGCTCCTCCACCAGATGGCTGCTCTTTTTTGGAGAAGTCGGAGAAATAATCCTGAAGTTTTTTGATGAGCTGGGCCACCATCTCTTCAGGCGTTTGGGGCTTTTTCTTCTGTCCCCATGGTGGTTGTTGATCCTGATTGGACATAAAATGTCTCTCCTGGGTTGAGTTTATTGCTTGGGACTCACTCAAATAGTTGGGTAAATGATTTCTGTTAAGGTAACTATTCTGCAGGTGAACGCAATGTTTATTGTGATTTTTTTTCAGAGGAGGGCGCTTTTCCAGGCGATGAAGATTCCTGCTGCAGATAAGAAGAATGAGATCGTCTGCAATGCCATGGAGTGCCTGAGGGTTAGCAACGGTTCCCTGCCCAGGAACCAGCCAGCTGCCAGGCCGCAGCAGAGACCGAAAAAATGGGCTCCCAGGTCTGTACGTTCTCCTGAGCTGCCGAGCATAGCCAACAGGGCCGCACCGGCCATAAAGGGCATGAGTCGCAGATATCCTGTTTGGGTTCGATTTTGACTGCTGAGCATGGCAAGCATGCCGATGATGGAAAAGACTGCCGTGGAAAAACCGACAAACAGGTGGCTGTTCCCGTGCAGGACCACGTTGATCAGGTTGGCAAGGGTGGCGGTGAGCAGCATGCTGAACAGCCCGAGACCGTTGCCGGTGATTCTGCAGAAAAAGTGGAAGAGGAAACCGCCGAGCAGGCAGTTGCCCAAGAGATGTGTGGTGTCGGCATGGAGACTCAGTGCTGTGATCAGTCGATACCATTCGCCATTGCCCAGGATGGCCTCGGCATCTCCAGCCCCCCTGCTGAACCAGAAGGAATGGTCTTCCCAGGGACCGGTGATCGTATAAAACAGGGCCATTGCTCCGATGAGCAGCAAGGTGGGCGGCTGCAGCAGAGGGGTGAAACTCCTGTCCGGTGCAACCGGTCGAGGCGGCCAGTCTCTGTTTTCGTGAAAGTAGGCCTGGAGCTGGGCCTGTGCCTCCTGCATATCTTCTGCGCCCACACTGATAACCAGCTTGTCAGGTCGTTGAACAAGGTGGTGGCCTATTCCTCGAGAGGAAAGGACAAGGGAACAGGAAAAGGCCTCCTGCTCATCGTCTGTCACAAGAACGGTTTCACTGTAAAGAGGTTCGCTCGTCTCCTCGACGGATGGAGAGCTCAGATCATAAAATGACATGACTAGAAGTCATAGTCATTCTTCACTCCTTTGGCAAATGCTGGGTGGGTGATTTTTTTCCGGCGGGAAAAGAGGGAGGGGTGGGTGGGGAAAAAGAGAAAAGCTGTTTCCTGGGATTGCGGGAAGCGTTGTTTCGTGCTATACGGCAGTGAACGGGAAGCTTCTCGTAGAGCGGGCAGGCGGGGGAAAATGAAAAAAGGGGTTGCAACCTGAAAAGCTTGCAACCCCTTGTTCAATTTGGTGCCGAAGAGAAGACTCGAACTTCCAC
>CAYPEU010000084.1:0-9898 GCA_964409855.1 uncultured Desulfocapsa sp. | reverse complement strand
TTTTGAAATTCAGACGGCTTCCCTGGAGAGCAAGCTCTGTTTCAAGGCTCTGCAGGTCAATTTTTTGCAGGGAGAGAATTGGGGAGAGGAGACTGAAGCTGCCCTTACTCAGTGCAATATTTCCCTGGCCGTCAGCCTCGTATTTTTCATCCTTCCAGGCAGCATGGTAGGTTCCTTTTCCTGCAAGATTGCCGGTGATCTCTCGTGTAAGGGCTTGGCGGAGAAGGGGAAGCCGGGCAAGATTCAGTCCTGATACGTAAATATCTTTGAGACTGAATTCACGATTGGCACGGTCCAGGAGCAGGGTAAAGGTCTGTTTTCCATCCCAGGCACTGAGAACGACCCTGAAACGTGATCCCAGGGGTGTCAAGAGGGGAGTCAGGGTTGCCTGGTCAATGGTGAAGAGTTCTTCGCCTGTCCTGCTCCTGCAACTGATCTCTTTGGCTTCCAGGCCGAGGGGAAAGCGGTAAGTCAGTTGTTCAATGGCGCAATGGGTCCCGGGCAGCAGTTGTTCCAGGGTGAACTGACAGAAGAGGCTGAGTTTTTCTGCAGGAAATCTGAAGTAGAGCAGGCCTGCCGTCAGAACCAGGGTATAGAGGGTCAGGGTAAAAAAAAGAACAAGCCTGTTTCTCAGGAAATCGATCATGCGTCCTCTGTCCTGAAGGTGATGATCTGAATGACCACATTCAGATAGCCTGTCTCCTTGCCATGTTCCTGGATGGAAATTCGGTTAATAAAGATCACATTTTCATGTGATTCCAAGACATTGAGGAAGCGCACGAGGTCATCAAGACGGATTTTCTGCAGTTTCATATCTACCCGTGATTCCTGCAGGGGGCCATCGCTTTTGATCTCCCAGGGCTTGAGGTAGCTGATTTGCTGTTTGATGGTGGCTGCAGTGGCTTGCTGTTCAATGAAAGAAAAGAGGGTAAATGTTTTCGCTCTTTTGCTTAAGCGTTCCAGAATGTCTCCTTTCTGACGCTGCAGGGCCTGATACTCTTTTTGCAGGAGGTGGACTTCTTGGAGTTCCAACTCTTTGCTGATCAAGGATTTACGCAGCCGCTGCCTGGTATCAAGGAGGGGAGAAAAAAAGAATTGAAAGAAGAGGATGGCGCAGACCGTAACAGCGAGGCTGCCAACCAGGAGCCTTTCTCTCCTGGCCATATGTTTCCAGGCGATTTTCTCAATCAGGAGGCGAATGAGGGCGGACAGAGAAGGGAGATTCATGGCGTATTCTCCCGTAAAACAACCTTCAATTCAAAACGGATCTTGCCATTGTGGGGATTCATGTTGGCGGAACTGATGGTCACGCCTGTAAAGTCTCTTGACTGTGCCAGATTTTTTTTTATGCTGTCTACGGTATTAAAGGTGTCAGTGATGCCTATGAGGCGTAAGCCCTTGGCTTCGTAGACCAGACGGGTGAGATGAACATCCATGGATACGGGGATGCGTGTGGATATCTCCTTTAAAACATGGAGGACCGTGTGCGGCAGTGTGGCCCCCTCCCCATCTGTGGAAGATATCCTGGCTGCATTGACGGCAACCTGCAGCTGCTGCCGGGGGTCCACGATCCGACTCACTCCCGGTAAGGTTTCTCTAAAGACTTCGTGAATTTCGGTCACCAATGCAGTCTGCTCTTTTTTGAGGACACTGGTTTCGTACCAGAGATATCCAAAGACAAGAATCAGCACTGCAACGAGAGGCAGGCCGATCAGTTTGCCAAGGCTGCGGTAGTCGGTGAAGGCTCGCTGAGGGGCAAATTCCTCTTTGCAGAAATTGAGATCTGCTTTGGATTTTCCTCCCTGCACACCCAGGCTGAGGCAGGAGGTCAGAAAACCGGCATGGGGTTCTGTTGCCGCGGGTAGCTGGGAAGGGAGGGGAAGCAATCCTGGTCGGCCGCAGACAAGGCAGGGCCTGTTGAAAGCCGCTTCCAGCCATGAGGTGGCTGATTGCGCCAGGCATGCGCTTCCATCGACATAGATGGGCAGAGTTTCCAGTGGGCCCGCAAGGGAAAGGGATGTCAGGGTCTGTTTGACTGCCAGGGCAAGTTCGCGGAAGCTGTCAGCGCCATGTTCAGGCCTCTGGACACGAATTTCTCCGCTCTCTTCATCAAAGGTGAAGCCCGCTTTTTGTCCTGTGTCAAAGACCAGCGGCCTGACCAGTTGCAGCCCACTTGAGGAGACAAGGAAGAGGGCAGCGTTTTTTAGTCTCAGGTCAAGGAAGATGAATTCCTCTGGAGGCCGTCCGTTTTCCTGGATACGGAAAAGAGTGGGGAGCGTGGAGAGGGTGATGATCTCGGGAAAGACCCCTGCACTCTGCAGTGCTGCATGCCACTCGGTCAGGACCCTCCGTTCGATCATGGCGGTAATGACTTCTGTTGCCTCTCCTTCGCTGCTGTGGACCATGGCCTCAATGAGCATGGTACTGATGGGGCGTGCTATCTGTTCTTCCAATTCAAGGGGAAGGACACTGTCGATGGACTTGCGGTCGGAAAAGGGCAGGAGAAGATTTCGGAAAGAAAAGAACGAGGCGCCCAAAGAGAAGAAACAGCGGCAGTCAGTACAGTCCAGCCTGGCCGCAAGTTCATCGATAAGCTCCTCGGGCGACCTGTCTTGGGTTCTCAGCACAGCGGAGGCGAGGATGTCCTGATTTTTGTCATCATCGAGGATTGCTGCCGTCAGCAGATCACTCTGCAGGTCTATGGAAAGGATTCGATGTGCCATTACCTTACTTATTCTCCCATTTCAGGAGGGCAATTGTTTCATCCTGGCGTTCAACCGTTGCCACAACTGTTTTTTGTTCTGTCCCAAATCCGGCTGTCGCCTCAATTGTGAAAAAGGTGCTCAATGTTGTGGTCATATCTTCTTGTATCGCAATATCGCCTGGAAAAGAAGGAACATTTTTATACCATTCCGTGGTTGCGAGCTGCTCTCTGTTGTTTTCATCTTCGCGATAGCTTGTCATGGCCTCCGCTGTCTCCTCATCCAGGCCAAGGTCCAGGGCCTGAAGAATAAGGGCGTCTGCACTGTTGATATTGATTTTGCCATCAGTTCCCAAGGATGTCAACAGGGGGGCAAGGGGGGGGCGTTCCTCTGTGCCGTAGAGGAGCTCGGAAGTAATACCTTTGACCAGTAGCAGTTCTTCAACAGATTCAACCGGGCCGTTTTTGCAGGAATAGGGAGGATCCAGGGATCGATAGTAACTCTCTTCAGCCCCATATTCTTCTTCGCCCTCCCCATCTTCGCTGTCCATCCAGTCTATCAGGGAATCGATGATGCCCCTGGCATCTCCGTCTTCAACAAGGAAGGGTTCTGCCCGTAGCAGGCGCCAGAGTATATTGCGAACATCGATCTCATGCTGTATTTGTTTTTGTGTTTCCTCCTTGCTGCCGCTCTTGGCAACCTGGCCCTTCTTTTTGCGAAGGACCATGGCGTTGATTTGAAATTTTCCGCCTTCATCCACAACAGCCACCTCCAGATTTCCCTGGTCAAAGAGAGTGGAAAGATCTTCCTCGATGAGCAGTGCCCAGGAGTCGTGAAGGGAGTCGAAGTTGTTTTCTTCACGGTCCTTGATGAGTATCTGCTCGGCGAGGCTGATGCCAGATCTGGCCATCTGTGTCAGTCTGGTACTGTTTCGCAGACTGGCGGAGACAACGTAGTCTTTACGCATCTCTCTGCTGAATTGCAGGGTAACCATT
The DNA here is from genome assembly GCA_964409855.1 of uncultured Desulfocapsa sp. GTDB lineage: Bacteria > Desulfobacterota > Desulfobulbia > Desulfobulbales > Desulfocapsaceae > Desulfocapsa. Next base: position 6,201 of record CAYPEU010000084.1, on the reverse strand, counting down.
GCCAGCACACTCACCAGGCTGATTACAAGGAGCAGGGCCATGCCTTTGTGGTTGTTGATGGGCTGTTTGAATATCATCTTGTGGCAGCAGGAAGGATCAGGGCTGTCTTAAACAGCGTTCCCTCCTCCCCATCCTCACCGTCTGCAAAACGGAGAGTGATGTTGATCAATTCGGGGAGGGAGGAGGCATCCATGGTTTCGTCTTCGTCTCCCCAGGTCTCCATATCCACTCCGTCCATGTTTCGGTAGTCAAAGGCCACCTCTTGCAGATTGTCGCAAAGGAGATAGCCCAAGTTCTCATTTTCCTCCCTCCCGGAAACGCCTGCAAGGGCAGGCTGCTCTGAGCGAAAGAGCTGCAGCGTTCCCGTCTCAGGATCTTCCTGGACCTGATAGCGGATAATGGCATGACCTGCAAATGCCTGTCTGGGATGCAGACGTACATTGGCCGTGGAGGTGAAGTGCAGATTGTCGGCCCGGTATCCATTTACGGACTCCGTCGTTCCCTTGAAGAGCATCTCTTCTCCGGGATATAAGGATTCAAGATCTTCCTGGATTCGTTCCAGGGCTGTTCTTGCCTTGGAATAGAGTTCTGCCTGGACGCCTGCCCCGTTGATAATATGAAAGGTGGCATTGTAGGAGGAGTATGCGAGCGCAATGACCACGGCGAATATGGCAATGGCCATCAAGACTTCAAGCAGAGTGAAGCCCTGTTTTGCAATGTTCATGGGCTCACCTTCCAGTAACTGTCAAGCCGGTAGCTGAAAAGTTCGTCCCCCCAGGAGACCACCAGTATAAGGTGCAGCAGTTCGTCTTCAAGCTGCTGCAGGATTTCCGATTCTCCAAAGGCACCATCTTCAACACTCAATTCCCATCGGAATCCTGGGAAATCGTCTCCGAAATCTCCTTCTGCAGGAATGATTTCGTCTGCATACTGGATCTCTGCCAGCTGCATCCGGGCAAGGAGGGGAGCCTGGGTATTGAAACGGGTCTCAGTGGCCAGGGCAACGCTTGCGGATTGGGAACCAAAGAGACTGGTCAAGGCAATGGCAAGGATGGCCATTGCAATCATTACTTCAAGTAGGGTAAAACCTGCTGTTTTGGTGGATGCTCCCCATTCAGTGAACTCCATAACAATTAAATATCCTTAATCAAAAGTTACAGGTCCATCAACGGCCTGGATGGCGTGGAGAAAAGGGGAGATGAGCAGGCTGATACTCCTATTTTCTCTGTCAACGAGGTGGATCACCGTTTTATCCATATAGCCTTGCCTGGAGATCCAGATACCATCTGTGACAGGGTCATGATCCTTGCCTGCATTTTCCTGTTTTATTGTCAGGATACGGATATCGGAAGGCAGGCTGATGGAAGGATGTGCGGCATCTGTCGCTTCTTCATCTCCGCTTGCCTCCTGATACCAGAGTTTTTGTTCAGCAGGATCAAGGAAAATTAAATAAGGATCCTGATTCATGACTGCCTTGCTGCGGGCGCTCTTGACCAGTGAGATGACCTTTCGTGATCCGGTTGCCAGCTGATCCGTTACCAGAGAGCTTCTGAGGGTGGGAACGCTTAAGGCCAGGCTGATAGAGATCAGCAGGCAGACGATGAGGAGCTCCAGGAGGGTGAATCCCCGGCAGGGAGAAGGATGAACAGCGAACATTGAGCGTTGAGGAGCGAAGGTCGAATAAAAAAAACGAATATTGAATTGTAAAGGGCTAAGCATAACAGATAGGGGGGCGTTACATAACAAGTTTGCACTGTCCCTTTCATTCATCATTCGCTGTCGAATTCTGGTCTTCCCTGGACGTTCGAGGTTCGATGTTCAACACAGAGATTACTATTCGATCGCCCAGTTGTTGATATCCGCATCATTGCCTTCACCGCCCGATTCTCCATCTGCGCCGTAAGAGATGATGTCAAAATCGGAATGGCTACCGGGGCTGAGATAGACATACTCATTTCCCCAGGGATCTTTGGGCACTTTGCCCTTTTTCATATAGCCTCCTTCACGCCATTTGGGGGGGAGTTTTCCCACACTCGGTGCCTCCACCAAGGCCTGCATGCCCTGCTCTGTGCTTGGGTAAGCCCCATTGTCCAGCCTGTAGGTTTCCAGAGCGGTTTCCAGGGCGCTGATCTGGGCTGCAGCCATGGTTCGCTTGGCCTCTTCCGGATGGCCCATGATGCGGGGACCTACGTATCCGGCCAGGATGCCGATGATAACGAGGACGACCAGCAGCTCGATAAGGGTGAATCCCTTATCGCTGGTCGCTGAAATTTTTCCTGAAAAAACGCGTCGTTGTTTCATGTGGTAGGTGCTCGGTTAATGAGAAAAAGTATGGCCGTGCCTGGCAAAAGCGAAGACATCAGGGGCTCCAGTTGACAAGGGGGTATAGGTTAGATTCAGGTTGTTTCCTCATGGGCACTTCGTTTCTGGCGACCAGAAATAAACTGGAGCAGTCCCAGGCAGAGGAAAAGCAAACAAAAAAGTTGTGCGGTGAAAACAGGGTTCAGGATCAGAAAGCTGATTCCTGTCACCGGGGTAATAGCCAGGCTGATAGCCCTCTGTGCAGTCGGGGAACCGGAGATCAGTTGGGCCAAAGGGGGAGAAATGGTGTAGTAGGTTGTGACAAGTTTTCTTCCCAGTGACGAGGACTTGAGATAGGTATCTCGGAACTGACGAAGGATGAGAACATGGCTGTCATCAGGGCTGCCATAGGCAGCTGTGGCAATAAAACATGGGTCATCCTTGGTCTCGAACGCAATTTCGTTACCGTAGATGATCATCTCGATGAACTCAGTGGAGTCGTCGTTGTCAGCAACGTCATCGGCACTGACAAGGGGAAAGCGGACTTTAGCATAGGACCTGACAAAGTAGAGGGTGTTTGGGGTGATATTCAGGATGTCGCTGCGGAATTCTCCCTGCCCGGAACCGTCTGAGGTACATCCCTCACGGACTGTTTCCACCTGGAAAGGCTGCAGCGTCTCTCCACCTGTATCATTATCATTATCTGTTAGTGAAAAATCTTTAAGGCCGGGGGCATGGGTGATGCCAAAGCATACCCCTCGTTCACTGATGGTCGATTCGCGATTAGGGGCGGTAACATATCCGCCGCTGGCAGCGCTGTTCCTGGTTATCAGCATTGGTGGAGTAGTGGCAATATAGAACCCTTCCGGGGTGGCAATGCCGTTTTCCGTTCTTCCCTGCACAGGGGGGACAGTGCTGAGACGGAGCAGTCCAAAATCGACATCTGTTCCGTTTTCTGTGGTTCCAACGAGGATAATGGTGCCGTCCTCCTGGATGAAAAGGGCCCGGGCAACATCGTTGTACTGATCAAAATCGGTGAGGGTGTAATTTGGGTTTTGCACTGAAACCACATTTTCCGGGTAAAGACTGCCTTGAACAATCAGGGGCGTGAGAGTAATGGTTCCGGAGGCAAAAGAGTCTTCCTCTTCCTCCTCTTCTTCCACTGTTTCTCCAGTATTGCCTGCGGCCTGGCCGGTGGCACTGTAGTGGAGGAGAATGAAATCTGTGTCCTGGCCCTTGCTGCCGGAGCCGGCAAGGTAGATGCTTCCATCCTTGGCAATGGCCAGAGCGTAGGCAACACTGTCCGTGCCAAGGTCGGTCCGGACCATACCCTGCCCGTTGAACTGCTGATCAGCTGTTCCATTTTGGCTGAAGCCTGCGAGCAGGATCGAGCGATAGGCCTCCCCCTGAATTGCGCCCGCTGCCAGGATTTTTCCACCTTCAAGAAAGGCGACATCGTAAAAGATTGAGCTTTCACTGCCTGTTCCTGCCAGGGCAATACCCTGCTCACCAAAGTTCTGGTCAACTTGGCCATTACTGAGAAAAGAAAAGAGTGCTGCCTGCTGTTGATCTTCTTTGCGGCTGAATCCTGCAAGAAGGATACGGCCGTCTTCCTGCAAGGCAGCACTGTATGTTGCGGAATCGTATTTGCCGGGACCAGTGACCAGACCGTTGTTGCCGAATCCGGTGTCCAAAACGCCGTCCCTGGTCAAGCGGGCAACAAAGAGCTGCGTTCTTTCACCCTCTTCACTGCTGCCTGCCAGGATGATTTTCCCGTCTGTCTGCAGGAGCACGGATTGGGCTTTGTCGTTACTGTTCGGCAGAGAAATGGACACCTGTCCATCCTGGTCAAAGCCCATGTCGGGGAGGCCATCCGCTGTCAGTCGGATGATGGCAATATCCAGGTCGTTGCCGTTGTCTGTTGTGCCGGCCACCAGAATTTTACCGTCCTCCTGGACAGCCAGGGCAAGCCCTCTGTCGTCTCCGGATCCTACGGCTACGGTTACCTGACCAGTGGAGTTAAAGTCACTATCCAGGGTGCCGTTGGCATGGTAGCGAACAAGGGCAATATCTGTGTCCACCCCATTTTCGCTCTCTCCGGCCACCAGGATTTTACCGTCAGCTTGAACGGTGACAGCAAAGGCCCTGTCGTCATATATGGAGAATCCCGTGGTGAGTTGTCCATTTTCTCCAAACGCGGGGTCAAGGCTTTCCTGGGCCTGCGAGAGGGCTGGGACAACCAGTGTGAAAAGGAGTGAAAGAACAAGACGCGGGAAGAGTTTCATTGCCACACCCTTGGAAAGAAGATTAAGGTCGGTGAAAGTAGATCGTAATTATATCAAATGAAAATAAAATGTTCAAGTCGCTGGGGGCGATATGCGGGGCCTGTTGGTCTCCGATTAACATAGTGATATTTATTGGTAATGTCTATATCATCTGGTTCATCTCGAAGATTGGGAGGAGGATGGAGAGCACCACAAAACCCACGGCAGCACCCATGGCTGCGATCATGATCGGTTCGATAAGAGAAGTCATTGCCAGGATGGCAGTCTTTACTTCCCGTTCATAGGTCTTGGCTACTTTTTCCAGCATGGACTCAAGCTGACCGCTCTGTTCCCCCACCCCGATCATCTGGATGAAGATGGGCGGAAACCAGACAGAGTCGCCAAGGGCACTACTCATGCTTTTGCCTTTCTGGATCTTCTCCATTGCATCTTCAATGACCTCTCCAATCAGTCGATTGTTGACAATGGAGCTGACAATTTGCAAAGAAGTGATGAGGGGAACACCGCTGTTGAGAAGACTGCCGAGGGTGGAGGCAAAGCGGGTAAGGATGATCTTCCGGGTCACCGGCCCGAAAATGGGGAGAGAGAGTTTGATCCTGTCCCAGATCCTGCGTCCCCTTTCTCGGCGCAGGAAAAGACGAATGCCAAAAACAATGGCCGCGAGTGCCAATATTCCCAGCCACCAGTACTGGCGCAGGGAATCACTGGCAAAGATCAGCATCCGTGTGGGCAGAGGCAGTGCCCGCTCCATCTCTGTGAAAATGCGGGTAATGTTGGGGACGATATAACTGATCAGGAAGAAAAGGATGCCTGTTCCGATGAAGGCCATAAAGATGGGGTAGATCAGGGCTGCCTTCAGCCTGCCTTTCAGGACCTGCTGTTTTTCTCCAAAATCAGCCAGTCGTTCCAGGACAACGTCCAGAGAGCCGGAGGTCTCACCGGATCGAACCATATTGATGTAGATATTTGAAAAAAGCTTTGGGTGTCGTGCTAAGGCATTGGTCAGGGTGGAACCTTCGTTCACCGAATCTCTGATCTGTGCCAAGACGCCTTTCAGGGCCGGGTTGCTGCTCTGTTCAATGAGAGATGCCAGGGCATTGATCAGGGGGATGCCGGCACCCAGGAGTGTGGCCAGTTGCCGGGTGACAACGTGCATCTCGTCAGATTTGATTCGATCAAAGAGGAACCAGCCAGCGAAACTGTGCCTGCTGCTTTTCTCTTTTTTGATAAGGCTCTCTCGTAAACTGATCGGGTATTTCCCTCCCCCCCTCAGTTTGTTGCGGGCACTACTTTCACTGTCCGCATCGATCAGTCCTTTACAGGATTTTCCTTTCTGGTCAAGAGCCTTGTATTTGTATACCGGCATATTTTGCTGCTTTTTGACAAAAATTTGAAAAAACCTTGTTTATTTCTTTTCTATAGTAGTAATACTATAAATAATATCAATATGAAACAGGAAAAAAGGCTAGGTCTCCTAAAGTTACCCTTTGTTTGGTCACTTTTTATCTGCGTTTTTTTTTGATAGCCCATACCTAAGTCATCTGCTTCCCTGTTGACTCTTTTTTGTAATGAGCGTGATGTATATAAATTACTTCGGACTCAAGGAAAAACCTTT
>CAYPEU010000083.1:7227-10172 GCA_964409855.1 uncultured Desulfocapsa sp. | reverse complement strand
TCAGGGACTCTCTGGTTGCCCGCTATGCCGAGCTGGTCTACAACGGTTTCTGGTTCTCTCCAGAACGGGAACTGCTGCAGGTCACCATGGACGAGAGCCAGAAGACAGTGAGCGGTACAGTGCGTATGAAACTGTACAAGGGGAATTGCACTCCGGTGGGCAAGAAATCAAACCAGTCGTTGTACCAGGAGAGCTTTGCCACCTTTGAAGAAGACGAGGTCTACAACCAAGCTGACGCCGGAGGCTTTATCCGCCTGAACGGCCTCCGGTTGCAGATCGTTGCCATGCAGAAAAAGGGTGGAAAGTAGGCCTGTGGAAAAGAAAAAATCTGAAAAACTCTGGGGGGGGCGTTTCGAAGAGACCACTGCCGCCTCGGTGGAGGCCTTCACCGAATCTATCAGCTACGATCAGCGCCTGTATTTCTATGATATCATGGGGAGCAAGGCACATGCCACCATGCTTGCGGCAAACGGTCTGCTCACAAAAGAGGAGCTTGCTGCCATTGTTGACGGCCTGGCCGCCATTGAGAGCAGGATAGAGGAGGGCAGCTTCGACTTTAAGCGTGAGCTTGAAGATATTCATATGAATATCGAAAAGGCCCTTATTGACGATATTGGTCCAGCCGGAGCAAAACTGCACAGCGCCCGCAGCCGCAATGACCAGATTGCCCTGGATCTGCGCCTCTTTCTCCGCGATCAGTGTGACCGGTTCATGGATCTGCTGGATGAGGTGCGCAAGGGTTTTGTGGTCCTGGCCAGGAAAAATATGGGGCATATCATGCCTGGCTATACCCATCTCCAACGGGCCCAGCCGGTTCTCATCTCCCATCATTTGATGGCCTACTATGAGATGTTCGGCCGTGACCGGGAGCGCCTTGCAGACTGCAGAAAACGGATAAATGTCCTTCCCCTGGGAGCCGCCGCCATGGCTGGTACCGGGCTGCCCATTGACAGGGAGCAGGTTGCCGACATCTTGGGGTTTGACGGGGTGACCGCCAACTCCATGGACACCTCTGGTGACCGTGATTTTGCCATTGAATTTGTCTCCTGCTGCACCCTGATTCAGCTCCACCTGTCCCGACTTTCAGAGGAACTGGTGCTCTGGTCCAGCCAGGAGTTTTCCTTTGTCAAAATCGGCGACAAGTTCTGCACCGGCTCCTCCATCATGCCGCAGAAGAAGAATCCCGATATCCCGGAACTGATCCGCGGCAAGACAGGGAGAGTGACCGGCAGTCTGATGTCGCTCATTGTGTTGGTAAAGGGGCTGCCCCTGACCTATAACCGTGATCTGCAGGAAGACAAAGAACCGGTCTTTGATGCGGTGGACACGGTATCGGCATCGCTGGCCATCATGGCCGAACTCCTGGCCAACCTCAAATTTCGTACCGGGCGCATGGAAGAGGCCACCAGGACCGGTTTTATCACTGCCACCGATCTTGCCGACTACCTGGTCCTGCACAATGTACCTTTTCGCGAGGCCCATGGCATTGTGGGAAGGGCCGTTGCCGCCTGTATCGATAGGGAGTGTGAACTGACTGATCTGACCCTTGAGGAGATGCGGGAATTTTCCCCGGTCATTGACAAGGATATTTTTGAAGTATTGAGTGTTGAGGGTTCTGTCAACTCCAGGATCTCGACCGGGGGAACCGCAACACTGCGGGTGGAAGAGGCAGTACAAGCTGCTGAAAAAAAGATGGGGATTGGAGATTGAAGATGAGAGTGAAGACACATTTTGCAGGAGCAATACTCCTCGCCGGAACCATGTTCCTGGCAGGAGGGTGTGGTTATAAAACAGAACCCGTTCCTCCGGATTCCATCGTGCCCAAGGCCATTGAGGATTTACGCTATTCTGTGAGTGAAAAGGGTGTGACCCTCACCTGGACCTATCCGGTGGAAACCATTAGAGGTTCAGATATTACTGATATCCTGTCTTTTGATATGTATCGAGCCGTGGTGCCGATGGATGATTACTGCCCCACCTGTCCCATTCCCTTCAGTGAACCGATTGAGCTTCCGGGAGGAATCGTGGATGTCGAAGGCAAACGTCAGGGCACCTATGAGACTGCTCTGCTTCGCTCCGGCCATAAGTATTTTTTCAAGATCGCTTCCCGCACCAGTTGGTGGGCGGCCAGTCCGGATTCCAACATTGTCTCCTTTGTCTGGCATACTCCGGCAAAGGCCCCTGCCGGCATAAAGGTCGAGGCTAAAGACAGCAGTGTGACTCTGCGCTGGCAGCCGGTGACCCAGCTCATGGATGGCCAGGAAGTGGGCTATCCCTTGCGCTATCAACTGCTGCGCAGCAGTGATAACGTGAGCTTTGCAGCTCTCGGCAAAGCAGTGAGCGACACCGTTTATGTTGACCGGGACGTGAGAAACGGTGAAACCTACTATTACAAAGTTCAGTCCGTGATCATGGTGAAAGAAAATGCCGTGAGCAGCGGTCTTTCAGGGGCGGTAAGTGCCATACCTGTTGATCTGACGCCCCCTGCTCCACCCATGGGTGTTACTGTGGTGCGGACGGCAGGCGGCATCAAGGTCTTCTGGGATAAGTCTCCGGAAGCGGATGTCCAGGGCTACCGGGTCTACCGTCGTGCAGCAGACGGAGACAAGGTCCAACTCATCGGAGAGGTACAGGCCGTGTACACCATTTTTGAGGATTCGGATGTGCCCGAAGACGTGAGCTTTTATTACTCGGTTACTGCCTACGATCAGATGGAACCCCCGAATGAGAGCGATAAGTCCCGGGAGGCAGGTGTCAGACACTAAAGATAGATTTAAGTGTTAAGTATTAAGTTTTAAGTAAAGGAGCGTTGAGTAGTGTTCTTAACACTTAAATCTTAAAACTTAATACTCATTGTATAGTATATTTTCGTTACAAAATGCTTTTGTGTCGTATTCAACGAGGTCTGTATGAACCATTTTCAATACAAAGACGGCGAACTTTTC
>CAYPEU010000083.1:0-7127 GCA_964409855.1 uncultured Desulfocapsa sp. | reverse complement strand
CGTATTCAACGAGGTCTGTATGAACCATTTTCAATACAAAGACGGCGAACTTTTCTGTGAAGATATTCCTGTGGCCGTGATTGCCCAGGAAGTAGGGACCCCCTTTTATCTCTACTCCAAGGCCACCCTGACCCGGCATTTCAAGGCCTTTGATTCAGGGTTTGCTGATATCGATCACCTTACCTGTTTTGCAGTAAAGAGCTGCTCCAATATTGCAGTCCTTTCTCTTTTTTCAGGACTTGGCGGCGGGGCGGATATCGTCTCCGGCGGAGAACTGTTTCGTGCCCTGCAGGCAGGTATGGACCCCAGGCGGATCATCTATTCCGGCGTGGGCAAGAGTAAAGAGGAACTGCGCTACGGGCTCAAATCAGGGATTCTTCTTTTCAATGTAGAGTCTGAGCAGGAACTGCTCCGTCTGCAGCAGGTGGCCGCCGATATGGGGGTTGCTGCTCCCATCGCCTTCCGGGTGAACCCTGATGTGGACCCCAAGACCCATGCCTATATCTCCACCGGGCTTGCCAAAAATAAATTCGGCATCCCCATTGACGAGGCCCTGGAGTTGTACGAACAGGCGGCAGAGATGGAACATATCAAGGTCATGGGAGTGAGCTGTCACATCGGCTCCCAGCTGACTCAGATTTCACCCTTTGTCGAATCCCTTCGTAAGGTGAAAACCTTTGTCGGCCGACTGGCGGAAAAGGGGATTGCCATCAATTATATTGATCTTGGTGGCGGGGTGGGGATCACCTATGACGACGAGGAACCGCCCCATCCCCAGGAGTATGCCAAGGCCATCATTGAGGAGCTTGGCGGTCTCAAGGCCACCTTGATCCTCGAGCCGGGCAGGGTCATTGTCGGCAATGCAGGCATCATGGTCACCGAGGTGCAGTACACCAAGACCAATCGCGGCGGTGACAAGGAAAAGAACTTTGTGGTGGTGGATGCGGGAATGAATGATCTGACTCGTCCCAGTCTCTACGGGGCCTATCACTCCATCCAGCCGGTACAGGAAAAGACTACGCCCAGTCAGTTGGTGGATATTGTGGGCCCGATCTGCGAGACCGGTGATTTCCTGGCCCAAGACAGGGTGTTTCCCCAAGTTGAGCAGGGCGACCTCCTGGCAGTGATGAGTGCCGGGGCCTACGGTTTTACCATGGCCTCCAATTACAACTCCCGGCCCCGGGCGGCCGAGGTGATGGTCTCTGGAGAACGTTTTGCGGTCATCCGTGAACGTGAGACCATGGAATCACTGATTCAAGGCGAGGCCATTCCGGAGTTTCTGGAGAACAAGTGATGGACATTCAATTTCCGATTCCCTTTACCAAGATGAGTGGTACCGGCAATGATTTTATCATCATTGACCATCGTCAGGTCTTGGTGCCGGAAGAAGATCAAGCAGAGTTTGTGAGCAGGGTCTGCCGCCGCATGTTTTCTGTGGGCGCAGACGGCCTGATCTTTATCGAGAATTCTGACAAGGCTGATTTCAGCTGGCGCTTCTATAACGGAGACGGCTCTGTGCCTGAGATGTGCGGCAACGGTGCCCGGTGTGCAGCGCGATTTGCCTTTAGCAACGGAATTGCCGGCAAGAAGATGTCCTTTGAGACCGTGGCTGGAATTATTGAGGCGGAGATCTTGGACGATGGGGATGAGGTGAGCCTGCTCATGACCCCGCCCTTTGATTTTCGTACAGGACTGCAGGTGAACCTTGACGGTGAGGAGCGAACGCTTTCTTTCATGAACACCGGTGTCCCCCACGGGGTGCTCTTCCTGGATGAGGGTGTGGAGATACCCGTGAAGGAGTGGGGGCATGTAATCCGCTTCCATGATCTGTTTCAGCCAGCCGGAACAAACGCCAACTTTGTCCAGCCTCTGGCAGATGGCGGGATCCGTGTCCGGACCTATGAGCGGGGCGTGGAGGATGAGACCATGGCCTGCGGAACCGGAGCCGTGGCCTCAGCAATCTTTGCCGGTATTCAAGGGATTGCCGCCTCGCCGGTGAAGGTCACCACCTCGGGCGGTGATCAGTTGACCATTGTCTTTGATTTAAAAGATGGTCCGGCAGCAGAGAATGTCTACCTGCAGGGACCGGCCAGGATGATCTACCAAGGTCAGTTGACCGCAGAATCATTGCTGTAGGCAGCAAAAAAAATTGTAAAGAGTTTCACCGAAATCTGCAAAAAAATGACAGTCTAGAGCGGATTGACGGTGGGCAGTAATCAGAAGAGTAATTGTCTTTAACCGACTGAATATAGAGCCAGGAGGAATCATGGAAAAGTACCACGGTGCCATCGTCGCAATTGTCACCCCGTTTATCAACGATGAGCTTGATGAGCAGGGGCTGATAGACCTTATTGAGTTTCAGATTGAAGGCGGAACCCACGGAATCGTGCCCTGCGGGACCACAGGCGAATCTGCAACCCTTGATTTTGATGAGCATAAGCGGGTCATTGAGCTCACCGTCAAGACGGTGAACGGTCGTGTTCCTGTTATTGCCGGAACCGGTGCCAATAACACCAAGGAGGCCATCGAGCTTACCCAGAGTGCCAAGGCAAGCGGAGCCGATGCCGTGCTTTCCGTGACCCCTTACTATAACAAGCCGAGCCAGGAAGGTCTGTACCAGCATTTCAAGGCCATTGCCGAGGGGGTGGATATCCCCATGTTTCTCTACAATGTACCGAGCCGGACTTCCATCAACATGCTCCCTGAAACCGTTGCCCGTCTGGCCCAGTTGAAGAATATTATTGGTGTCAAGGAGGCCAGCGGCTCTCTGCAGCAGATCAGCGAGGTGGTTCGCCAGTGCCCTGATGATTTTATTGTTCTCTCCGGCGATGACTTTACCTCCATGCCCACTGTCTTTGTCGGTGGTAAGGGGGTTATTTCGGTTACCTCCAATGTCCATCCCCGGGGGATGGCCGATCTCATGGAGGCTGCACTGGCCGGTGATATCAAAAAGGCCAATGAGGTCCACTACAGCCTCTTTCCGCTGATGACCTCCATGTTCTCTGCCCCCAACCCGGTTCCTGCCAAAAAGGGTGTGGAACTCATGGGCAAGATCAAGGAGGGGCTGCCGCGACTACCCCTTACAGGTATTGATGGCAAGGCCCTGGATACACTGACCGGGGCCATGAAAAATGCAGGTCTGCTGTAGGCGTTAAACAGGCGTGATTATCTGTTTCGCAGATTGCACGAGCCGAAAACTAAAAAACTGAAAACTGAAAACTTTTATTATGATTAACGTAATCGTTGCCGGCGCAGCAGGTCGGATGGGACAGCGCATCGGGTATATGGTCTCTCAACATCCTGAACTCAACTATGCAGCAGCCTTTGAGGCTCCTGGAAGTCCGGCCATTGGTCGTGATCCCGGTGAGATGGGCGGCTGGGGGAGCGCAGGTGTTCAGATCGAAGAGGGTCTGGAGGCCGTGATTGAGAAAGGTGATGTGATCATTGATTTCACCTTTCATAAGGCCACCATGGAGTTTGCAAAGATTGCCGCAGCACACAAGACGGCCATGGTCATCGGCACCACCGGACTCTCCACTGAAAACCTGGCGGAGCTGAAAGCCCTGACAGCGGATTTTCCCTGTGTGCAGGCCCCGAACATGGCAGTGGGGGTGAATGTCCTCTTCAAGCTTGCGGCCAAGGCCGCTTCCATTCTCGGTGACGACTATGACATCGAGATCGTGGAGCTGCACCACAACAAGAAAAAGGATGCGCCTTCGGGAACAGCCTTGAAACTTGCTGAAATGGCAGCCTCTGGCGTGGACAGGGATCTGGATGAGGTGGGTGTCTATGAGCGTTGCGGGATGATTGGTGAGCGTACCCAAAAAGAAATCGGTGTGCAGACTGTCAGAGGCGGTGATATCGTGGGTGAGCATACTATCTATTACTGCGGTCCGGGAGAGCGTATTGAGATCACCCACCGTGCCCACAGCCGCGATAACTTTGCCCAGGGCGCAGCCAAGGCAGCAGCCTGGGTGGCCAATAAGAAACCGGGTCTCTACACCATGTTTGATGTCCTCGGACTCCAGGACCTGTAGGGAGGGAGGATGAGAGTCTGGGTGGCGCTGGGCTCCAATCTTGGTGACAGCAACCGTATTCTGCAAGAGGCCTGGCAGGGTTTGGGCCAGGAGGCGACTATCTCCCTCTTGGAACTTTCCCATCCCTATGTCACTGCCCCAGTGGGAATGGAAAGCGAGAATCTGTTCTTAAACGCTGTGGGAATCCTGGAAACGAGTCTCGAGCCGGAAAAGCTCCTGCTCCTGCTGCAGGGAATGGAAAGGGACTTTGGCCGGGATAAAAAGGGAGGAGAGGGTGGATACCAGGATCGCCTGCTGGATCTGGATCTGCTCTACTGTGACGACAGACGGCTGCTCTCCAGTGACCTGGTCTTGCCCCATCCCCATATTGCCGAGAGACTTTTCGTTCTGGCACCCCTGACAGAGATTGACCCGGAACACCTGGATCCCCAAACCGGGAAGACTGCAGAGGCCATGTATCATGAACTCCTGCGGCGGATGCAGAGCGGAGAAGAGGCCTTGCAAGAGATCCAGCAAGGGGAGTGGGCCTGAAAAACCATCGACTTTTTTAAAAAATTGAGACTATACTATTCATGTGAGCCCCATAAAACTTGTCGTCATAGCCATTCTCCTGTATATCGGTTACCGATTGTTGACCAGTGGTAAGGGAAAGGATAAGGAAAAAACAGATTCTGCATCCACAGACCAGAGTGGTGGTCCGGTTGCAGATGTGCTGGTGGAAGACCCGGTCTGTCATAAACTGGTCCCGAAAAAGCAGGCCATACGCCTGCAACACAAAGAAGATATCGTTTATTTCTGCAGCGAATCCTGCTGCGATCGATTTGTCAGTCAAGAAGGAGAAAAAGAATGAAATTTTTTATAGATACTGCCAACCTTGAACAGATCAAAAAAGGCGTGGAGATGGGCATGGTCGATGGAGTGACCACCAATCCTTCCCTCATCGCCAAGGAAGATAAGCCCTTTGAGCAGATTCTGAAAGAGATCGTAGCAGTGGTGGATGGCCCCATCAGTGCCGAGGTGGTCAGCCTCGAGGCCGAGGGTATGGTTGAAGAGGCAAAGGTGCTTGCCGCCATGAGTGATAACATTGTCATCAAGATTCCCATGATCGTAGAAGGCATCAAGGCTGTAAAACAGTTGACTGCCCTTGGAATCAAGACCAATGTTACTCTGGTTTTTTCTGCTGCCCAGGCCCTGCTGGCTGCAAAAGCCGGGGCTACCTATGTCAGTCCCTTTGTCGGTCGTCTCGATGATATCGGACACCAAGGGATGGAGGTGATCAGCGATATCATGAACGTATTTCGCAACTATGGAATGGAGACAGAGGTGATCGTGGCAAGCGTCAGAAGCCCGCAGCACGTTATGGACTCAGCAGCCATTGGGGCAGATATTGCTACCATTCCTCTGAAGGTCATTGAGCAGCTGGCAAAACACCCGCTCACTGATATCGGCATTGAGCAGTTCCTGGCCGACTGGGAAAAACGGAAAAAATAGGTCCAGAGCAGGTGGGATTTTTGGGGGATGAATGGGGACAACAGCCAGATTTCTGAGTGCATTCGCTGGTGCAATGCTTGTTTTCTCACTGCAGCCGGAGCTGAAGGCAGAGATGTTCATCTGTGCGGATGCAGGTGGAAAAGAGCATTATAGCAACATGCGCTCTTCCGGGGACTGTCGACCGCTGAATCCTCCCCAGATCTCAAATAGGCCGGGAGCCCAGAGAAGTCAATGGCCAAGCACAAGCCTGCGCCAGCGTCAGCAGCGGAATCCGACATCCTATGACAGCCATATCAGCCAGGTCGGTCATCGCTATAATGTGGATCCCTATCTGATCAAGGCCGTGATCAAGACCGAGTCGGATTTTGACTGTTATGCCCTCTCCAAAATGGGTGCCCAGGGATTGATGCAGCTCATGCCGGAGACTGCCAGGGAATTGAGGGTACGCAATCCTTTTAATCCTCACGAAAATATTGACGGCGGCACCCGTTATCTGCGAAATATGCTCGATACTTTTGACGGCAATGTTCCTCTCAGCCTTGCCGCCTATAATGCAGGTCCAACCCTGGTCAAAAAGCTGCAGAGGATTCCGAGGATCCCTGAAACGATGAATTATGTCAAAAAAGTTCTTGATCATTACAAGGGATACCGAGGGTATCTGCCAAAACCCTTGGTGGCACAGAGCATAACTAGGGCGTCGCAATGAGAAGAAAAGAGAATTTGACCAAAGGCGGCGCATGAAGCAGTTGATAACTTGGCCCAATCTCCTCACAGGACTGCGTTTTGTCCTGATTCCTCTGCTGGTGATACTCCTTTCCCTGGAACAAACCACCCTTGTTGCCTTCCTGGCCTGGTTTGTTTTTGCCTTTGCGGCCCTTACCGACTGGCTGGACGGCTATCTGGCCCGTAAGTTTGACAGTGAGACGGTGCTGGGAAAACTGATGGACCCTTTGGCCGATAAGATCCTGGTAACCGCTGCCCTCATCATGCTTATTCCCCTGGGTCTGATACCGGCCTGGGTCTCTCTGCTTATTATCAGCAGAGAGATTGTTATTACCGGCCTCCGTGGTCTTGCCGCTTCCACAGGCAAGGTTGTGGCTGCCGGACAGCTTGGAAAGATCAAAGCCAATTTTCAGTATTACGGCCTGGGTTTTCTTCTCTTCCCTCTGGGCCTGCTCCCTATTCCCTACCAGCATGAGTTTGGGATGACCCTGGTCTATATCTCACTGGTCCTGAGTATTTGGTCTGCTATCGAATACGTCTATAATCTACGCGATATCTTCATCGAAACTTCCTGAACCTGCCATTTTTCTTGACAGTTCGGAGGCAGTTACGGTATTACTCACTATCCATTCTGACATGCCGGAGTGGTGAAACTGGTAGACGCACTGGACTCAAAATCCAGCGGGGGCGACCCCGTGTCGGTTCGATTCCGACCTCCGGCACCATTAGATACGTAAGGCGTAACTCTTTGATTGATAAGGGGTTACGCCTTTGTTGTTTCTGGCGTGTCGATATGACCTTCCCTTCTTGTCTACTGCAGGTTGATCTTGCCACAGAAAAGTGGAGTCACGGTTAAGCCGCTTTTCTATCATCCCA
>CAYPEU010000082.1:0-10178 GCA_964409855.1 uncultured Desulfocapsa sp. | reverse complement strand
TCACCTCCATATGCAATTCACCAATCTTTATCCCACCACTCCAGGACACTTCATAGACAAGTTTTTCTCCCCCCTGATAGGCAATGGCGGCAACCTTCTCGTCAACCACCCCAGGAGGAAAGGATGCAGCCGATATTGAACAAGGGAAAGCAATCCAACAGAACAGAAGCAGAAGACTGAAGTGTACTCTTTGCATGTTCACGTCTTCTCAGTCAGGAGGGAAAGCCAGGTTGCAATGAAAAGGGCAAGGCTGATAAAACCATTGGTGGAAAAGAAGGAAACCTGAATCTTAGAAAGATCGTTTGGGTTCACTATCCAGTGTTGATAGAAAAGGGCCCCGGCGGTCAGCACAATACCGATGAAATAAAAAGCATTCAGTCCTGCCTGGATTCCAGCCAAAGCAAAAAGAACAAAGGCAAGGACGTGAAAGACTCTTGCCAGAAGAAAGGCGTTGCGTGCGCCCAGCCGTGACGGCAGTGAGTGCAGGCCTGCCTTGCGGTCAAACTCGGCATCGAGGCATGCATATACCGTATCAAAACCTGCAACCCAGAAAAGGACTCCTGCGGACAGGGCCCAGGGAAAAGAGACCAGGCTCCCCTGCACTGCCACCCAGCCGCCCAAAGGGGAAAAGGCCAGGGCAATGCCAAGAATCAGGTGGCAAAATGACGTAAAGCGCTTGGTGAGAGAATAAAAAAGGGTGAGACCCAAGGCAAATGGGGCCAGCTTCAGGGTCAGGGAGTTCAGGGACCAGGCCGCAAAAAAGAAAAGGATCCCGGCCAGGATCACCATGGCCCAGGCCTCTGTCATATTTACAGCACCGGATGGAATGGCACGTTCAGCAGTACGCGGGTTGGCCTTGTCAAAGCGTGCATCCACGATGCGGTTAAATCCCATGGCACAGGTCCTGGCCCCGACCATGGCCAGCACCACCCAGAGAAAGGTCATGGGTTCCGGCACTCCCCTTGCTGCGAGAAAGGCCCCCATAAAGGCAAAGGGCATGGCAAAGATGGTCAACTTGAATTTGATCATCTCCAGAAGAACCCCAATTTTTTTCAACATGACCGTTCGTCTCCCCAGCGCTCTCTTCCATCCATGTCAAGACCGAGTTGATCTCCAAGGCGCCAGGAAAAAGTCTTTGCTGCTTCATCCAGGTTCTTGGGTTTAAGATACAGGCCAGGGTGGGGCGGACAGATCACAGCGCCGGCATCATGGGCCGCAAGCATATTCTTCAGATGCGTTCTGTTCAAGGGGGTTTCGCGTACCACAAGGATCAGTTTTTTCCGCTCCTTGAGCATGACATCGGCTGCACGATGGATAAGATTGGAAGTAATGCCCGAGGCAATGGCAGCCAGACTCCCCATGGAACACGGAATCACTACCATAGCATCATATGCAGCAGAGCCAGAGGCAGGAGGCGCAGCAAAGTCTCGGCAATCAAACCATTGACTCACCCCAGGAAGTTCCCTGCAGCCACAATTCTGCTCCAGCTCCAGGACCTTCTCACCGGCATCAGAACAGATGCCGTGCACAATCACATCCTCGCTCTCCAGCAATTCGAGAAACGATTGGAGATAAAGCATGGCAGAAGCCCCGGTTACCGCGATAAGAATCTTTTTCTTTTTCCCACTCTCCACTTTTAACTCTCCACTAGTAGCTATTCACTTCTACTATTTTTAAAGGAAGTGATTCAACAGAAGCTTCGTTGCGATCGATCAGATATTGAAAAAAACGTTTAAGGGCCAGCTGCTTGCGCTCTCCCAGGTCATATTCAATGGCACGAAGATAGACATAGCATTCATCCGGGTGCATGGGAATACGCGGGGCAACTTTCTGGCAGATGGATTCCAGTTTCTGCCTGCCCTCTCCCCTGCAAAAGAGAAATTCCCGGTGGATTGCCGCAACCGTTTCCGGTGAATTCCTGCAAAATTCTTCCCTGGCAGCACAGACAGCAAAGACAAAAGGCAGGTCAGTATGGCGACACCAGACCTCTCCCAGATCAAGCTGATAAGGGAACTCACTGCCTGCAGCAAGACGCAGCGCCTCATCTCCAATGGCCAACACCCCACCGGCCTGAGCCGATGCCTCACTTGTCACCTCCCCCACCACATACTTCGGCCGTACCTGATAGAATTCTTCCAGGATAATCTTTACCAGAGCGATAGAAGTCTGGGACTGGCCGCTGAGAAGTACCGTATGTTCGCCAAGCCTTGCCGGGTCAACGCGGGAGAAGAGGAACACAGACCCCACTGAACCATTGGCACTGATGGAAAGATCTCCTAAAATGCGATAATCCTGGGGCCGGACAGCATACTCATAGGAAGAGACAAAACCAAGGTCGAGTTCCCCTGCTGCGAGCATCTGGTTCAGAGTGGAAGGCGGGGCCTCCACCACTGTCCACTCCCGCGGGTGCATCCGTTTTTTCCAGGTCTCGTAAATCGGGGCGGTGTTGATAAAATTGACCATCCCGATCCTTGCCCCTCTATTTTCTCTATCCATAGAAAACTCAAGCCCCTTCAGCAGAACGACTACTCATCCCCGATCCAGGAAATGGATTCAGGACGGCCGCAGGAAATCAAGCGCTGCAAGAGCTGATCTGCCCTCCCTGCCTTTTCATACTCTCTCCCTGCAACGTGGAGAAAGCGTGCCTTACAGCCTTGAGCAAGAGCACCAAAATCAGTTTCCCTGTGCAGGGCTTTTGCTCCACCAAGAGTTGCCATGGCCAGTATTGTGGCCGGATCCACGCTGGGATGCTCCTGAGCAAGAATGGACATCTCCTGCCAGATGTCCAGGACCGGGTTGGAGGCAATGGAATCAGTTCCTAGGGCCGGAAGTATTCCTGCTGCCAGAATTTTCTCCAGAGGAGCAGTGCCGACGCCAAGAAAACGGTTACTCCCGGGACAGAGACAGACATGGGTCCCAGTTCCTGCAAGCACCTGTATCTCCCTGTCATCCAGGTGCACACAGTGGACACAGAGCGTCTTGTCATCCAAAATACCAAGATTCTCTAAGTACCCCGCCACACCTCTGCTGTCAATTCCTGCAACAGGAAAGGTCCCGTCTACTCCACCACGTTCCTGGAGGAATTTGGCAAAGCAGCCTTCTCCTTTGTCAAGGAGCAGGGCTTCATCAATATTTTCCGCAAGGTGCAGTGAAAAAATCGTTTCCTGCTGCCCACAGCGTTTTTTTATAAATTTCAACAGATCCGGGCCGGTTGAATAGGGGGCATGGCCGGTTACAGGCTGCTTGCTTGAAAGATCAGAAATGATATCCATGACTGCTCGCTGGGCAACCCAGGAAGGACCAAGCATTTCCAGGAGAGAGAGGATCTCAACCGGCTTGTAATTTCGGCGCTGGAGTCCAATATTCCCTATATCGAGCATCAGTCCAACGCCTGCGTCGTACTGATCGCAGATGGTCTTCTCAGCAGCAGTCGCTATCTCTTCCTGTGAAACATTGGCCGCCTCTCGCTTTTGCAGAAGCTTCCGGATCCAGTCACACATGGTGGAATCAGAAAAGTCTGGCTGCACGGTTCCAATGACCGAGAGATCAAGATGGATATGTCCATTGACCAGTGCAGGAAGCAATACTCCCTGGCAGGAGGTAAGGGGGAGATCGGGATAATGAAGAGAGAGCTCGCGAAAAGGACCAACAGCCAGGATTCTGTGGCGATCAACTACAACAGCACCGTCTTGCACAACAGGGGAACTGACAGGGACCACCCATGGAGCCCTGAAAATACGACAGTCATGAGCAGTGGTTACACCCTGGCCATGCACAGGAGAAGGAGACATGGCCGGCAATCAGGAAACGAGGGTGTAGTCCATCAGACGCTGCTGCGGCTCAAAACCGGCATCAGTGACCAGGTGCCTGATTTCCTGTTCGGAGAGTCTAAAACTGACTCCGGCAGCTGCGACAACATTTTCCTCAATCATGGTGGAACCAAAATCATTGGCACCAAAGTAAAGGGAAAGCTGGGCTATCTTGGGGCCCTGGGTCACCCAGGAGGCCTGGACGTTGTGAAAATTATCCAGGTAGATGCGCGACAGAGCCAGCATTCGCAGATAGCCATGGCCTGTGGTCTTTTCAATTGCAGCCTGTTCCATAAGCGCAGTATTATCCGGCTGAAAGGGCCATGGGATAAAGGCGGTAAATCCTTTGCTGCGATCCTGCAGCTCACGCAGACGGCGGAGATGCTCCAGTCGTTCTTCCGCAGTCTCTATGTGGCCGAACATCATGGTGGCCGTGGTGCGAAGCCCTTGTTTATGGGCTTCTTCCATCACTTCTATCCACTGATCAGCGCTGCATTTTCTCGGTGCAGTGGATTCACGCACCCTGTCACAGAGAATCTCTGCCCCGCCGCCTGGAATAGAGTCAAGGCCGGCAGCTATCAGACGAGTCAATACCTCTGCAACCGGCAGTTGGGAAATGGCTGCAAAGTGATATATTTCAGGAGGGGAAAATCCGTGAATATGGATGCCGGTCTTCTTCATGAAGCGAAGCATCTCTTCGTAGTACTCAAGAGACAGATCCGGGTGGAGTCCGCCCTGCAGCAGAATCTGCGTTCCACCAAGATCCTGGGTCTCACGAATCTTCTCTCCCAGCTCTTCGTGGCTGAGCAGGTATCCTGTCTTGTCTTCAGGTGCCTTGAAAAAGGCACAGAATTTACAGGCTGAGACACAGATATCAGTGTAGTTGATATTGCGGTCAATGACGTAGGTAACCAGCTTTTCCGGATGCAGTCGTTCTCGGATGGCATTGGCGAGAAAGCCGAGCTGATACAGATCCGCCTCTTTGTCTAAAGCAAGAAATTCCTCGTCACTGATCCTGCGGCCTGCCAACACCTTTTCCTGTATTTCCTTCATCACTTGATCCTGCATGGGCTCGCCTCGATTCACGCGTGAGTCTGGATGGTATTGTACAGGGTATCCCGCTCAATGGCCACCCTCCCCGCTTCCTTGATGAGTTTCACCAGGGTGGTGGAGCCAATGGCCTGTTCGGTCTCTGCTCCAGCCATATGAGTGATCACCTCCTCCTTCACGGTACCGTCCATGTCGTCGGCTCCAAAGGAGAGGGCAATCTGGGCAAGTTTTGGCCCGATCATGACCCAGTAGGCCTTGATGTGGGGGAAGTTGTCTAGCATGAGCCTGGCAACAGCGATACTTTTCAGATCATCTATGCCAGTGGTCCTGGAATGGGAGGACATCTCTGTGTTTTTCGGATGAAAGGCAAGGGGAATGAAGGCCAGGAAGCCCTTGGTTTCGTCCTGGGCCAGACGCAGGGCATCAAGATGTTCAACACGTTCCTCCATGGTCTCAATATGCCCGTATAGCATGGTGGCATTGGTATGCAGGCCGTGACGGTGGGCAGTTTTGGCAACTTCGAGCCACTCTTGACCAGGAAGTTTCTTCTCGCAGGTAATCTCACGGATTCGGGGGGCAAAGACCTCGGCCCCGCCACCTGGTATGGAACCAAGGCCTGCGTCTTTTAAAAGCTCCAGAGTATCACCCACAGATTTTCCTGCAAGGCCGGCCAAATGGGCAATCTCCACGCAGGTAAATGCCTGGATATGAACCTCGGGCCGCACTTCTTTGATCCCTTTTAACAGGTCGGTGTAATAGGAAAAAGGCAGATCCGGATGTATACCGCCAACCATATGGATCTCTGTTATGGGTTCGTCCAGACGGTCCCGCACTTTCTGCTTTACCGTCTCAAGATCCATCTCATAGGCCTGCTCTGAACTCTTGTCTTTTCCAAAGGCACAGAACTTACAGAGATTGGTGCAGATGTTGGAGTAGTTGATATGCTGGTTATAGATAAAGTAGGCCTTGTCATCGTTTACCCGGTTCCGCACCAGATTGGCCATATATCCCAGGACCAGGATATCATTGGAGTTAAAGAGTCTGATCCCATCGTTACAGGAGAGACGTTCACCTGCCTCCACTTTTTCCAGGATGTCGCCAAAGCCAGCTTTTTCTATTAATTTTTTCATGATCATAAAAAAAGGCCGGGCAATAAACCCGGCCTTCATCTCACTTCCTTTGATGAATTAGTCTAAAAAGAATTTTAACTTGTCCCGTCTGCTGGAATGTCGCAGGCGATTCAAGGCCTTCTTCTCAATCTGTCGGATACGTTCTCGTGACACATTAAAGCGTTTTCCGATTTCTTCCAAGGTATATTCAGCCTTTTCTCCAATACCAAAACGAAGACGAATAATTTTTTCCTCTCTGTCGCTCAATGTGGAAAGAATTTCCGTTACCCGGCCGGCCAGTTCTCTGGTCTGCACCGCCTCATAGGGTGACTGGGATTCCTGATTTTCGAGAAAGTCACCCAAGGTGGAATCGTCGTCACCTACGGGTGTTTCCAGGGAAATCGGTTCTCTGGAAGCCTCAAGAATGGCGAGAATTTTATCCATGGGCAGATCTGTGGTCTTGGAGATCTCCAGGGGCGTCGGCTCCCTGCCCAGTTCTTTATATAGTGCATAAAAAGCCTTGAAAAACTGGCTGCGCAACTCAAGAAAGTGAACAGGAAGACGGATAGTCCGAGTCTTATCAAGAATGGCCCGGGTAATGGCCTGACGAATCCACCAGGAGGCATAAGTGGAAAACTTATTGCCCTTGGTATAATCAAAACGAAAGACCGCCCGCATCAGGCCAAGGTTGCCTTCCTGAATAAGATCGGCAAGGGTCAGTCCCTGGTGCATATACCGTTTGGCAATGGAAACCACCAGGCGCAGGTTAGCCCGGATCATGCAATCCTTGGCTATTTCAATGGAACGGGAATAGGCCTCCATCTTGGTCTGCAACTGAATGAGGTCCGTTGAATCCGAGTATTTCTTGGCAGCACTGCTCACACTGTAGCGCATGAAGTTGAGCTGCTGTTTTTTCGGCTTCAGGGTAGGATCCCGCTTTTCCCATAAGGCAATGCGGGTCCGCAGAAGATGGAGTTCATTAACTCCGGATTTATCTAACCGTATCGCCTCAATGATGGAATCAAAGCCTTGACGGATCGACTTTGAATATTTGGCTTCTTCTTCGGGGGTCAGGAGGTCAAACCGTCCCATTTCCCGTAAGTAGGTAGTGGTGGTTTCTTCACCGTCGTGAGGTTCATCGTCGGGGGTAGGGGCAGCCTGCGCAGAGAGATCATCCTCAGCAGGCTGTTCCGGCAGCTTCCAGACCTCTCCGGACAGGGTTCTTTTTTCACCTGTTTTTTCCTCCAGGGTAACAACTTCAATGTTGTTTGCCCCGAGAAAATTGAATACTTTCTCTATGGCGGTGGGATCTTTGATCTCATCAGGAAGCAGCTTGTTCAGTTCGGTAAAACTGATACATCCTTCAGATTTCCCTGCCTTGAGAAGATTATCTTTAAGTTCGGCCAGCACCAGGAACCTGCTCCTTTACTCAAATGAATAAAATTATCTTAATATGCTGAGACATGTAAACTTTCCCAGCATGTATATTTTTATCTTACAAAATGGAATCGCAAAGGATTGAGAACAAAAAAAATGGCAGCCACAATGCCGCCTCAACACAAATCCTCTCGAACATCAAACTATAACCCACCTAACCGCAAATAGCAATTAGTTATCACTTCAACACCACAAAAATCGACAAAAAATAAAGGCAGGAGAGCTACGATTGCCAATCGCAGTTACAGATGATACAGTGATTGAGAAAATAAACCTCTCTCCTGACAGAGGCCTTCTAGTAACTTTACATAAACAAGAGGGGATCGACAAGAATTTTAGAGTGCGATGGAGAAGATCATGGCACCATGGCATCATTTTCCATTCTTTGGTCGACATCCAATCACGCAGACCACCCTCTACCTGCTCTCACAACCAGGTACACCATGACCACACTCGTCAGCAACCGAATCAGCGGCATTCTTGCTCATATAAGCTCCCTTCCCTCTCCGTACGGTATCGGTGATCTCGGTCACTCGGCCTACAATTTTCTCAACTTTCTGGAAGATAGCGGCCAAAGTCTGTGGCAGATTCTGCCCACAGGGCCGACTAATCCAATTTTTGATAACTCCCCCTACATGAGTACCTCTGCCTTTAGTGGCTCCCCCCTCCTCATTTCTCTGGAACTTCTTGCGGCGGATAGGCTTCTCAATGAAAAAGACCTTGAGCACCCCCCTGAGTTTTCTGAATACCTTACCGATTACCTGACTGTTACAGAGTTCAAGAGTAGGCTTCTGCAACGCGCCTTCACAAACTTCGACCAGAAAAACCGAGAGTTTCAGCAATTCACCAAGAAGAGCTCCTGGCTGCGTGACTACTGCCTCTTTATGGTTCTCAAAGAAGCGTATGGCCAAAAGGGATGGTTTGACTGGCCCCAGGAACTTGCCGAGCGCAACCAGTCTGCCCTGCAGGAAATAGAAGAACTCCATGCCGACCGAATGGCCTATTATTCCTTTGAACAATTCACCTTTTTCAGTCAGTGGCAGCAGCTCCACAAAAAGGCCGGCGAAAAAGGCATCCGCCTCATTGGAGACATCCCCATCTATGTCGGCTGGGACAGTGTCGATGTCTGGGCCAACCAATCCATCTTCTACCTCAACAACAAAACCCATCACCCCACCCAGGTGGCCGGTGTCCCTCCCGACTACTTTTCCAAAACCGGCCAGCGATGGGGCAACCCCCTCTATCGTTGGAACTGCCGTGACAAGGCAATTAAAAAACAGCTCTACGGCTGGTGGACCAAACGCTTCCGTTCGGTCTTTCAAATGGTGGACATTGCCCGGGTGGACCACTTTCGTGGTTTTGAGGCCTACTGGTCAATTCCCGCCTCCCATAAGACAGCTATAAAGGGAAAGTGGGTCAAGGGCCCCGGGATCAAATTATTCAATGAAATCTACAAATCCCTTGGCCCCTTAGACATCATTGCCGAAGACCTGGGAGAGATCACTCCTGAAGTGATTGCCCTGCGTGACTCGTTGGGCTTTCCTGGAATGAAAATTCTGCAGTTCGCCTTTGACGGAAACAGGGAAAACAGCTTTCTTCCCTATAATTTCACCACGCCTAACAGCGTCATCTATACCGGTACCCACGACAATGACACCACAGTGGGATGGTTTCTGAGTGACAAACTTGACGAAACCCGCCGTAAAACCATCAAACAGTCCTGCAACCGCAACCTGGGCGATGGTCACGAGATCCACAAGGATCTGATTTACCTTGCCCTCTCCTCCATCAGCCGTTGGGCCATCTTTCCCCTCCAGGACATCCTCGGTTTTGGCAATGACTGTAAGATGAACAGTCCCGGCAGTAAGAAGGGAAACTGGGCCTGGCGCTGCGCCCCCCGCTTTCTCACTGCTGAGATCAGCAACTGGCTGCACGAGCAATGTGAACAATCTGGACGCTGTCCTGCAAAAAAACGATAATCAAGAACCACCAACGAGGTGACAAAATGCATAATCTCTTCATCTTGGGCAGTCCTCGTAAAAATGGAAATTCAGAGACCATGGCCCGAGCTGTCGCTGCCGGTCTGCTGCAACAGGATGGCAACACAGTGGAATATGTTCGCCTGAACAAATTGAAAATAACCCCCTGCCAGGGTTGCGGCGGATGTAACAACAGCGGCGAATGTATTATCAAGGATGACATGACCGAACTCTACGAGAAAACAGATGTGGCGGATCGTCTTTTTCTGGCCAGTCCTATCTACTTCTATGCGCTCAGCGCTCAGATCAAGGCTTACATGGACCGTTGCCAGGCACGCTGGGCACGAAAATATCGCCTTGGCATGCAGTTTCGCAAAGATGAGCACAGGACAGGCTACCTCCTGTCCTGTGCAGCCACTGCTGGCGCCAAACTCTTTGACGGTCCAATCCTTTCAGTCCAGTGCCTGTTTGACACCCTCGAGCTTCAGTATGGCAACCCACTCCTGATCAAATCAGTGGAACATCGTGATGCCATGCAAAAACTCTCTGAGCAACGGGCTGCATGCGAACAATATGGGGCAAAAATTGCATCCGACCAGCCAACGACATAACCCCCCTTGGCCCAAAAAGAAGGTGAAAACGCAATTGGCGGCAAGCTTGAACAAATCCTTGACAAGGCTACTCAGGTCATGTAAATAAACACGCACTTCATGGCCCCATCGTCTAGCGGTTAGGACGACGGCCTCTCACGCCGTAAACAGGGGTTCGATTCCCCTTGGGGTCACCATGAAATT
>CAYPEU010000081.1:0-10530 GCA_964409855.1 uncultured Desulfocapsa sp. | reverse complement strand
TGGACAGTGTACGGGAAAGCGTGACTGAAGACTACACGGCTGTACTGGCAAAAGAGCTGGCCCATGAACAGGCAAAAGAGTTTCTTGCGGCCCTCAAGTCAGGCACCTCCTTTGCTGAGGCGGCACAGGCCGCAGACGTGGAAGTCAAGGATACAACACTACTCAGGACATCTCTTGCTCCTGAAGCCAATGGTTTTCCTCCATCCCTGCTCCAGGACGCCTTTGCACTGACCAGCAACACCCCCCTGCCTGAAGAAACCGCAGAGGTAGGCGACGATCTCTTCATCTATCAATTTACAAAGAGAACGATCCCGGCCCCTGCAACGCTGACCGCTGAGGAAAAAGAGCAATACAGAACTGAAATCCTCAGCAGCAAGCAGGAGCGTCTCCTCGTTGCCTGGATAAGGCACCAGGAGAAAAATGCCGAGATATACAGCAACAAGAATCTATAACTAACGATTGCATGTCCAATATCGAACAGGGAATTTTCAAATGTCCAGGGGAAGGAATATAATCCTCTCTCATCCCTCGACATCCCCTGTTCGACATTCTGTTGTCCATAACCTGCAAAACTGTTGCCCCATCCTATCATTTCCTTAATACGCTCCTGCAGCCTTGCGTCCTGTTGCAGTCGCCCCTCTTCATCCACACGCCAGTCTTAGGAAATCCGCCAGCCAATATATTCCCCTGCCTTTTTCTGACGTGGTTGCCGGCCCGGATGGCAACACCATGATTTCCACTCTCTCCCTGCGACAAGACTTAAAAATAAATCCGCCATGCTCTTTTTCATACGCTTCTCTGTCAGACGTGATATAATGCATAGTTTGCTTCGGCCCCTTTACTGCTTGCCGCACAGTAAGCCAGTGATTTATGGGCCTTCATTGTTCTACCGTAGCCCAGCACAGCTGGATGAGACCAAATAAATATTATGCCAGACCCGACCGACAAGTTCCTACAGCAATACGACAAACTCACCTCCTTTGAGCAGACTCTTCTTCAGTTTCTTTCAGTTATTTACGAACCTGCCCATAATACCCTTATCGTCAACTGCCTGCGGAAACTTGAAATCCGCAGTCCACGCGGCAATCGTCCCACTGCCGCCAACCTGAATCATTATTTTTCAAAATTTCAACAGGCAGGACTCCTTACCGACGACCATCAATGCCCACCTCTGTTTGTGGAAACCTTGAGTCGTATGGCAGTAGAAAACGGAAATTTTGACAGTTTCGCCTCAGTTATCCGAGAGGAAGCCCCGGTATCCTACTATTACGGCAAATGGACCACCCGCTGCTGGCGTGCCATGCGGGAAATGCGCATCGGTATCTACACCCAGGACTTTGACCTCATTGACAGCGCTCTTGAATTCCTCTCCAGCCAATGCCGCGACATCCTCTCCTCGCTGCCGCCAACGGTTCAGGTGGCAACATCGCCCTTTGATCCTGTCTGGTTCAAGAGCCTGGCACCCTCTTTTCAATTTTTCCTCCTCGATGCTATTTTCCGCCATGGCCTGACCACACTTAACAGCTACCCGGAAGTCCTGACCTATCTTCTCGAAGAGACCGGCCTTGAAGACTTGAGCAGTGACGAAAGACTTCCTTTTCAACGACTCCTCTTTACCCAGTTTCTTTTCAGAGGCAGACTGGCAGAGGCCCAAAAACTGCTTGCGAAAAACAGTGACGGTTTTTCCGGCACCGGGGCTGCCGGAGCCCTTGCCTTTCTTTCCGGCAACAGTGACAACTCACAGGAGCTGTTCAAAAAGGATCTTGATTTTCTTTGCGACTTAAGCGGCAGTGAGAACGTCGCCTTCTTTGGTCCAATAGGTCTCCTCCACGCCCTTTCCAGTTTGCAGGAAGACCAGACAGACCAAGAGCAGCATGTTGCCAAGCAAATAGGCGTTGCCCTGGCCCTGTTCCCAGACAGTGTCGAAGAAAGGGATTACCAGGTTCTTGCCGCCTTTCTCCAGGCCAGAAACAACAATACTCTTCCCGGTGAAGAGATGGGCTTCCACAAGGATGAAGAGCCGCACAGCCTGACCATCCTTTTCACCGCTCTTTGCCAATATTGGCTGAACTCCAGTCTGCAGCCGGAGGTGCAGCAACAGGTGGAAACTCTTTATCAGCAGGCCCTTGCCAACGATTTCCACTTCTTTACTCTCAACCTTGCGGCCATCTTGGCTGGAACCGGTCACGATACAGATAAAAACAATTCGGTGGTCTCCCGCCTGCAGGAAGAGACCGGGCTTTTTCCCCTTATTAACGTCCTGGAATCGGAAGAACCATGGAAGCGGAACCTGCAGGCCTTGATCCAGGTCACCTCATCTCAACAGGAACAGAGACCTTCGCAGGGAGAACGACTGATATGGATGGTGGATTACAAAAACGGAAAGATGCTGATCAGTCCCAAAGAACAGAAGAGGAATCCATCCGGCACCTGGAGCAAAGGCCGACCCATATCCCTTTCCCGCCTCTATTCCGGAAAGCTGCCCTACATGACGATCCAGGATCGAAAGATCGC
This sequence comes from uncultured Desulfocapsa sp., assembly GCA_964409855.1. Lineage (GTDB taxonomy): Bacteria > Desulfobacterota > Desulfobulbia > Desulfobulbales > Desulfocapsaceae > Desulfocapsa. Next base: position 8,016 of record CAYPEU010000081.1, on the reverse strand, counting down.
TGCATCCATTGAGAAAAAAGTCAACCCGGCGACCCATGGTATCAGTTATTCCTTTGACATGGACAAGGCCCTGCCGGCCATGATCAACCACCGCCTGCTCTTTCTTGCCAAATCGCCGGCGACACCGGTGGAATTTGTCACAGGAGAACCGGAACTGCTGGTGGAGGAAAGGGGTTCTCAGCTCCATATCTGCTTTTCCCAACCGATTTCCGCCGACAACATCACGGTCTTCCACGAGACACCCACCCGTTACAAGATCATTGAAATCAATGACAACCACCGAAGAATCGCCCAGATTACCGGAAAAGACGGACTCACAGTCCCCATTGAGGCCAGTGAGCAGGTCCTGACAGCCATCGGCAACATCTCTTCTTTTATGACCGTACACTCGGCCATTGCCGCAGACGCCAAGACAGGGACAGAGAGCAACATCGAATTTGTGGAGGCCGACCCATCCATCTATATGCACCTGCTCCCCTATGGGACCGGATTCCGACTGGAGATGTTTGTCAAACCCTTTGTCGATGGAGGGCATTACCTGAAACCCGGGCAGGGGGTGGAAAACATCATGGCCGAGGTGCGTGGCCGCCGGTTGCAGACGCGGCGCAACCTGGCCCTGGAGGAGCAAAAGGCACGGGAAATTGAAGAGTCCTGCCCCATCCTTGACCTGGCCATTGACCTTGAACAGGAAAATGATCGGGAGTGGCATCTGCAAGACCCTGATGACTGCCTCCATGCCCTGCAGGAACTCCAGGCCATCCAGGATCAGGTCATTGTTGAATGGCCCGAGGGAGAGAAACTGACCATCACCCATCAGGCCTCTCTGAAAAACCTCAACCTCAAGGTACGCACCAATCAGCAGAACTGGTTTGCACTTTCAGGTGAACTCAAGGTCGACCAGGACACAGTCATTGAGCTGAGGGAACTGCTTGCCAAGGTCAAGAACGCCCATGGCCGGTTCATCCAGATCGGTGAGGGACAGTTTCTTGCACTCACCCAGGAATTCAAAAAGAAGCTGGAGGAGATTAACCTCTTCTCCGAGGGGTATAGCGATAAAGACGACGAGGAACTGCTTATCCATCGCCTGGCAGCCATCCCCCTGGAAAAGCTGGTAGATCAAGCCAAGGCCTCAGTGGATGACGGCTGGAAGGAACAGATCCTAAAAATCCATGAAAGTCAGACATTCAAGCCCCAGCTCCCGTCAACCCTGCAGGCCGAGTTACGGGATTACCAGATTGAGGGCTACAACTGGCTCTCACGCCTGGCCTACTGGGGAGTGGGAGGCTGTCTTGCCGATGATATGGGGCTGGGAAAGACCATTCAATCTCTTGGCATCATTCTCTCCATGGCCGCTGACGGACCTTCACTGGTCGTGGCCCCGACCTCTGTCTCCAACAACTGGCAGAGCGAGGTAAGCCGTTTTACCCCAACACTGAACATCAAAACCCTTAGCGGAAAAAACAGGGCTCAAACCATCAGTGAACTGGGAAAATTCGATCTGCTGATCACCACCTACACCCTGCTGCAGCAGGAAAATGACCTGCTCTCGGCCGTCAAGTGGCAGACGGTGATCTTGGACGAGGCCCAGGCCATCAAGAATGCGGCGACCAAACGCTCCAAGGCGGCCATGGCCCTTCAGGCCCGCTTCAAATTGCTCACCACCGGCACACCTGTGGAGAATCATCTTGGAGAACTGTGGAATCTTTTCCACTTCATCAACCCGGGCCTGCTCGGTACCCTGAACCGCTTCAACGAACGTTTTGCCATTCCCATTGAGCGCTATCACAACCGTGAGGCGCGGCTCAAGCTGAAAAAGCTGATCCGCCCCTTTATCCTCCGGCGTATCAAGTCTCAGGTTCTGGAAGAACTGCCCCCACGCACCGAGATCACCCTTGAGGTGGAAATGAGCGAGGAAGAAGTTATCTTTTATGAGGCGCTCAGGCAGAACGCCCTGGAGGTCCTGGAAAACAGCAAAGAGAAAAAGGCCCGTCATCTCCAGATCCTCACCGAGATCATGAAACTGCGCCAGGCATGCTGTAACCCCAGGCTCATCAGCCCGGACACCAGTATTGCAAGCTCCAAGCTCAAGGTCTTTGCCTCGGTGGTGGAGGAACTCCTCGGTGGAAACCACAAGGCCCTGGTCTTCAGCCAGTTTATCGGCCACCTCTCCATCCTGCGGGAATATCTCGACGAACATGGTATCCACTACCGCTACCTGGACGGGGGAACCAGTGCCACCAAGCGCAAGCAGGAAGTCGATGCATTCCAATCAGGGGAAGGCGACCTCTTCCTCATCAGCCTGAAGGCCGGCGGACTCGGCCTCAACCTGACCGCTGCCGACTATGTCATTCACATGGATCCCTGGTGGAACCCTGCCGTTGAAGATCAGGCCTCTGATCGCGCCCATCGTATCGGACAGACCAGGCCGGTCACCATCTACCGCATGGTCAGCAAAAATACCATTGAAGAGAAAATCGTCAAACTCCATCAGGAGAAGCGGGACCTGGCGGGAAGTCTTCTGGAAGGAGCTGACATGAGTGCCAAGATGAGTAGTGAAGATCTGCTGGATTTGATAAGGGAAACGTAAGGGGATGTTGCAGGAGAGCTGCAGAACAGCGAGCAGGGAATGTCAAATTTTGCACTCTTCTCTTTGAGTTCTACAGCTCGAAACCGGGTATTCTCTTTGCAGATGACACGTGGTCTTCACTGAAGGACATTCAATGCTGCCTCCATTCTTCGGAAGTCCCGAGCAGTCTCGCTTTAGCCGTTGATGAGTCGGTTCCTGATCAGACCGTAGAAACTCCTCTCTGCGCCCTGAAAATACCAACCCAGGTGGGTCTCGCAGCTGCGGCAGAGAGCCACCTGCCAGGATGTGTCTGCAAACCATGAAAAATGGGTGGAAGCTGTTCCTTCCTGCCTGCACCCCACGGCGTCCGCAAAACAAGCTATCTCGAACACCAGGCCTGCCGGATTAAAGAAAGTGTGACACTGCTGGCCGTTCACCTCCAGCCCCTGGGTTTCATCCGTTATTGCCAGGCGGCAGAGACGGCAAAGCAGTTTCTCCTCCTCCCGAGCTCTCTTTTCCGGGTCCTCTGCGACAAGAGATGCAAGCCTGTTTTCCTCTTCATCACGCAGAAAGCAGGTGACATCTCCGATACCAGCAAACATAGATTCTTGACGCATACAGGATTACATGTCGAATGGTGAAAGGAGATGGTTTACACAGCTGTTTTTTTCTCCTTATAGAACTCGATTATAGCCTGAGTCATATCAGGGATGGTATGAGATTCAGGCTGCACATGCACCTGCAGACCGTTATCCGTTACTGTTTTTGCAGTAATTGGTCCAATTGCTGCAATTACTACATCGCGTAGAATGGCAGTAAGTTCAGTGCGGTCTGTGGTGCCCACCATGGAAAGAAAATTTCTGACGGTGGAAGAACTGGTAAAGGTCACCATGTCCACCGCCCCGGACTCAAGCTGCTCACGCAGCTGTTCCCTTTTCCCCTCTGGAGCCACATTCTGATACACCGGGGCAACAGTCACCTGCGCCCCTGCGCCGCGCAGGGTCTCAGGAAGAATTTCCCTGGCCTTCACTGCCCTTGGAATTAGGATATTTCTCCCTTCCACACCCTGGTCAAGAAGGCTCTCGGCCAATCCTTCCCCGGTAAAAACTGAAGGGAGCAGGTCGGCCCGAACACCATAATCCAAGAGAAGATCCGCTGTGGCCTTGCCTACGGCGGCAATCCCCGGGCCCTTCATATCCCTGGCATCCTTGCCCTTGAGGTACAGACGCTTAAAAAAGTAGTTCACCGCATTCAAGGAGGTGAAAAGTATCCAGTGGTACTCATCAAGACGCTCAAGTTCTTCATCCAGCACCTCATACGATTCCACAGGTTCAATCTTGATTGTTGAAAATTCCAGACAATTTGCACCGGATTCTTCCAGACCTGCCACCAGCTCCGAGGCCTGCTCCCTGGTCCTGGTAACCACTATCCGTTTGCCAAACAGGGGACGCTTCTCGAACCAGTCTATGGTGTCACGCAGCTTGACAACCTCGCCAACGATAATCAGGGCAGGCGGCTTAATACCAGCTCCCTGAACAATTTCTGCAATGTTCTCCAGAGTTCCCACCACCGAACGCTGTTCCGGAGTAGATGCCCAGCGAACCACGGCCACAGGGGTCTTGGGATCACGCCCATTGTCAATAAGGTTTTTGACAATGATGGGCAGATTCTTGATGCCCATATAGACGACCAGGGTGCCGGCACCAGTGGCCAGCTTGGCCCAATCGATGTTGGAACCCGGTTTTGTCGGATCCTCGTGGCCAGTGAGAAAGGCCACCGATGCAGTGTACTCGCGATGAGTAATGGGAATTCCGGCATAGGTGGCAGCAGCCGTGGCCGATGTCACCCCGGGTACCACCTCAAAAGCGACCCCAGACTTGGCCAGGACCTCGATTTCCTCTCCGCCTCGCCCGAAGATAAAGGGATCTCCACCCTTGAGACGGACCACGGTCTTGCCGGTAAGGGCCCAGTCCACCAGCATCTGGTTGATCTCCTCCTGGGTATGGGTATGTTTAAAACCACCTTTTTTTCCGGCATAGATCAGCTCCGCCTCTTTGGGCACGTACTTGAGGAGTTTAGGACTGGCCAGGTAGTCATATACCACCACCTCTGCCTTCCCGAGGAGATATTTTCCGCGTACGGTTATTAACCCGGGATCACCCGGTCCTGCACCTACCAGATAAACCTTACCAATCCGTTTTTTGCTTGTCTTTTCACTCATAATTATCCAGCAAAGGGACCCAGGGATCCCAAAAAAAGTTAATAAATCACAACATCACACCTAGTACAGTTACCACACAAAAAAGACTTATAAACGCTTGCAGGTGTTAGAGATTTGCGCAATCAGCACAGCCTGCTATACATCAGTATGCAGGCTGTGCTGATTGCGCAAAGATTCGATGCCTGTGAGCGTTTACAGGCCTTTTTTTAGCAACTTTCGCTCAATTCATCAAGCAAAGATGCGGCAAGAAGAGGAATCATCAGTTCATGATGTCCGGTAATATGGTATCCGCGCCCTCCTTGGGCAGTGGGCCTGTTCACCACATTGGTCAGGGAACGGTACTGTTTTATGAAATCAAAATTGGCGGTGGTAAAATCATCCACCCGATGACCGAGATTTCTCACTAGGGTCAGGGCCTTTAAAAAGACCTCTGGCAGCAGCACGGCAGAGCCGATATTGAGATAGGCTCCTCCCTGCAGAGCAGCCACCTCGGCACAGAACAGACGGAAGTCGTGGTATGATGTTTTCCCGATATCTTCGCCTGAGGCAGAGGGATGGATATGGATGATATCCGTTCCGATGGCGACATGGACGGTAACCGGAATCCCCAGCCTGGCAGCTGCCGCCAGCAGGCTCTTGTCATTATGGGGAAAATCCCTGGTGAGCAGATACTCTCCCACGGCCTGGCCCATACCTATATTCTCTTTTGCGCCCAGCGCAATGGCACCATTAAGGACTTCACCCGTCTCACGGGCCGCACCAAAAGCACCGTCGCCAAGGACGTCACCAACCTCTTCAGAGGTGGATCCCGTCATGGCAATTTCAGCATCATGGACAATACAGGCCCCGTTCATGGCAAGACCGGTTATGATGGAACGCTCCATGAGATCGATAAGTACTGGATTGAGCCCCACCTTGATCACATGGGCACCCATCCCCATAAGAATCGGCCTGCCACTGCGATGAACCCTTGCCAGACAGCGAACGAGCTCGGGAAAATCGTGCCCCAGGAGCTGGTCTGGAAGGGAGGCGAGAAAGGTACGCAGAGTGGAGTTTTCCTTAATCGGAGCTCCAAAATCCTCCACCGTCACCTTGGAATAACGATCCTGGAGGGAATAGGTTTTCAGTCCACTGAAATCAAGCGGTTCAATCTTCACCAAAGATCTCCCTTTCCACGAGTTCACAGAGCAGATGCTCCACCCAGAGATGGACTTCCTGAATATGGGCCGTCTTTGATGCAGGGACATTCAGAGTGATATCGGCAAGCTGTCCCAGCTCGCCGCCGTCTCCTGCCAGGCCCCCGGTGAGGACCGCGGTACGCATGCCGATCTCTTTGGCAACCTCAATCGCCTTGATGACATTACCGGAGTTTCCGGAGGTGGAGATGCCCAGGGCAAGATCTTCAGGTTTACCCAATGCCTGGACCTGCTTGGAAAAAATTTCAGCAAAGGAAAAATCATTGCCGATCGCAGTGATTGTGGAGGTGTCTGTGGTCAGGGCAATGGCTGCCATGGGCTTGCGATTAATGAGGAATCGATTAACAAATTCAGCGGCCATGTGCTGGGCATCGGCTGCACTGCCGCCGTTGCCGAAGATGAGTATCTTGCCCTTGCCACGGATGGTCATCACCATCTGACAGGCCAGATCCACAATCGCCTTGTCGCTCTCCTTGACAAAGGCCTCCTTGGCCTTCACCGAATTGATCAATGCATCGGAAACAATCTGTTCCATAAAGTCAGTTCAAAATTGAAAGTTGAAAGTTAAAAGTTAAAAGCCTTCTCGTTATCTAAGATATCTTGACCAAAAAGGCAAAAAAAAATGGGCATACCGTAAGTTGCTACGGGTATGCCCAGGTGGAAAAAGACTGCCGCAAAGACAGCTTATCCAGGTACCAGAAAGAATCAGTCCAATTCAGCAAGAATTGCAGCTGTTACCTCTTTGATCCCCATGGAACCATCAACAGAGATTACCTTGCTGTTGGTGTTTTTGAAATAATTTACTGCTGCCATGGTACCGGTATCGGTATCATAGTAGATCTCATGACGTTTGTTGATGGCGTCTTCGTCCTGATCGTCAGGACGGGAACTGAGTTCGCCGCCGCACACGCGGCAGACCAGTCTTCCGTCTTTTTCTACAGGCTTGATGGCCTCAAAGGCGATATGATTGGGATGATTGTTGTCATTGGCACAGAGACGACGTCCCATGATACGATCTTTGGCGATCTGACGATCGAGGATGATCTCCATAACGTAATCAATCTTCATTCCTGCTTCTTTCAACGCATTGTCAAGAGCCTCTGCCTGGGCAAGAGAGCGAGGGAAGCCGTCGAGCAGCCAGCCTTTTTCTTTGGATTTGCCGAGAGTCTCAAGAACCATGGGAATGGTAATCTCATCAGGTACCAGATCTCCAGCTTCGATAAAGGCCTTTGCCTTTTTTCCGAGCTCGGTTCCGCCCTTGATGTGCTCACGAAAAATGGCACCGGACTCAATGTGATCCATGCCGTACTTGTCTTTTACGATGGCACCCTGAGTTCCCTTGCCACTGCCGTTTGGTCCAAATGCAAGAATGTTTACCGCCATGTTTGTCTCCTTTAAGCAAAAAAGTATAGGCTTGAGTACAAGCCAAAAAACGGATACGACCTGTACCTGTATGAATTTATCTATGAATGAATACTCACTCAAAATAGAGCAGAAAGGGAAATATAATCCAAAAACAAAACCCTTGCCACTAAAATATCCGCTCTTACTTTTTGACTTTCCCAGGGAAAGAGAGTAGTTTTCAACCTGAAAATCAGGTTTCTTTTTCCACTATTCACTCAAGGGTGCCTTCCTCCCTGGCGGCTTGAAAACAATACAACCTGGATTTTACAATCCAGGTATAACAACAGACAACGAGCTATGAAACAGATACATGTGGGCCTCATTGGTTTTGGTACCGTGGGCAGCGGTCTGGCACAGACCCTTTACAACCAGAAAGACCGTCTTGTGCGCAAGGTTGGCGCCCAGGTCGTTCTTTCCCGGGTGGCTGATATCAATATTGATTCCCTGCCGGAGCAGTTCAGTGAAACCCGTCTGTCAAAGGATGCAAACGATATCTTCACCGATCCGGAAATCGACATTGTGGTGGAGTTGATCGGGGGGATGGAACCGGCAAAGAGTTTTCTCCTCGAAGCAATCAGGCACGGAAAACATGTGGTCACTGCCAACAAGGCCCTGCTCTCTGTGCATGG
>CAYPEU010000080.1:0-11316 GCA_964409855.1 uncultured Desulfocapsa sp. | reverse complement strand
GTCCATGTTATTGCCTTATAACTGGACAGTTTTTCCACTTATCCAGATATTAAGGCGCTCAGGGTGGAAAATGTTGTCCAGTTATTACTTTTTCTTCCAACTTTTCCATGTTATCTGATATTATCACAGGTATCATGGAAAACAAGCCCCGATTCACCCCAAATCCACAGCTTAAATTGATGGATCAGGTGCGCGAGACCTTGAGGTATTATCATTATGCTCGCTCAACAGAGAAAACCTATTGCCACTGGATTCTACAATTTATTTATTTTTATGACAAAAAGAAGCATCCCAGAGAAATGGGAAGCAGAGAGATTGAAAGCTTTTTGTCCCACTTGGCTACCAAAAAAAAGGTTGCAGCATCCACTCAAAAGCAGGCACTAAATGCACTGGTATTTCTATATCGTGACGTTTTGCTTATCCCTTTGGATCAGTCCATAGCGCCGGTTCGTGCCAAACGTAAACGTCGCCCGCCTACAGTTCTCACAGAAGAAGAGGTTCATAAGGTTCTGGCACATCTGAAGGGAACTCATCTCCTGATGGCAAAGTTGATATACGGTTCCGGGTTACGCCTTATGGAATGCATTCGCCTTCGTATCAAAGATGTAGATTTTGGCCAGAGTCAGTTATTTGTTCGCGGCGGAAAGGGAGGGAAAGACAGAGTTACTTTTCTGCCACACATGATTCAAGACGAGTTACACCACCACATCGAGCGCGTAAAAGAGCTTCATAGAAAGGATCTGCAAGAGGGTTTTGGAGAAGTATATCTACCAAATGCACTTGCCAGAAAATATCCAAATGCTGCCTGGGACCCCACATGGCAATACGTTTTCCCTAGCAAAAATCGATCAATAGACCCGCGTTCCGGCAAAGAACGGAGGCATCATGTGCTTGAATCCGGATTGCAAAAAGCTGTAAAGGCAGCTGCAAGAAAATCAAAGATAGACAAGCGAATAACAGTACACACTCTGCGCCATTCTTTTGCCACTCACCTGCTTGAAAATGGGACAAATATTCGTGTGCTTCAAGAACTTATGGGGCATGCCGATGTGAAAACCACGGAGATCTACACTCATGTGATGCGAAGAGACCTCAGCAGTCAGCAGAGTCCTTTGGATCGGCTATATGGCCAATAAATGTGGACGGACAACAAAGAATACAAGCGGCAATCCTAATCTTTGACAAGTTTACTCAAGTTAAGATTGTTCCTGATATGTGTAAGGCGCTACCTGTTAGATTTGCTCTAATCCCTTTGCTGAGTATATCAGATTGAGATTGAGCAACCACAACTTAAGGTAAAAGTTTTATTGCCCGAGCTTTTTGTCATGAAAATACAAAAGGTATTTATAAGGCACAAAAAAAATGAGGGATTCAACATTCCCTGTTCGATGTTCTGCGCTTCGTTGTTTCAACCTACCCTCTGATGGCATAGCCTCCATCGACTGTGATAACCTGTCCCTGGATCATGGTGGCAAAATCGGAACAGAGGAAGAGTGCCAGATCAGCCACATCCTCGGGCGTGGTCAGGCGTCCAAGTGGAGTCCGAGCCAGGGCAGTGCTCAGGATCTCATCCCGGTTGGGAAATTTTTTCAGGGCGTCGGTGTCCACTGCCCCGGCACTGATGGTGTTGACACGAATGCCCCGGGGGCCCAACTCCACGGCCAGATGACGAACCAGGGACTCCAGTGCTGCCTTGGACGCGCCGACTGTGGTATAATTTTCAATGGCCCGGCTTGCCCCGAGACTGGAGACTGCCATGACCCTGCTCCCAGGGTTCATCAAGGGAAGAGCGTTCTGTACCAGGGTGAGCAGAGCTCGGGCATTGATATCCATGGCCCAGTTCCAGTGCCGCTCAGTCAGCTCCATGGCCGGCTTCAGGACCCCTGAGGCAGCATTACTGACCAGCACATCCAAGGTCCCGAACTCCTTGCCAATGGTCTCGAACATCTCCAGAACATCCTCATTCCTGGCCACATTGGCCTTGAGCAGAAGACAGCGCACACCGAACTTTTCTGCTGCATCAGCCGTTTCCTGGGCATCCCGTTTATGACGGACATAATTCACCACCAGATCCATACCGTTCTCAGCAAGGCGCATAGCAATAGCCCTGCCAATCCCCCTGGATCCTCCGGTTATCAATGCAACTTTCCCCTGTAACTCAAACATAAAATATCCCTGTAGACAGTGTCCTGAAACTCGGGCAAATCCTGGCCCGCTTTTTTCCCAGACAACAATGATGAATAGAGTGATAAAACAAAAGGTTTCGGACAGATCTGTACAAACTGCCCGAAGTTCCTATTCCATCATACTTTCCTTCGGAGTTCAAGGAGAATCCTCCTCCAGGAGCTGCCAAGGTAACGAAAGGGTCGAAACCTTACGGGGTTAAGGAGAGCAGGGGCCATAAAACCAGCTCCAGCAAAGGGTTCTGGCTGCAGCTGTAAAAATTCCAGATCCTGTAAAGCAGCTCCGGGCAGCGCCGACCTTGCGGCCGTATCTGCAAGGGGGCAACGCTCTTTCTTGACCTCCAGCACTGCAAGCAGGGCCCGATCCAGGGCCACAAAATTCTCAGAGGCAGCCACACAACCTAAAGACAAGGAAGAGCCAAACATGGGTCCCCTTTCACTCATCACCTCGATACCATCTGCCAGACCAAGGGTGGCGGGCAGGAACTGCAGAAGATCCAGGATCATTTCTGCAAAATCCTGATGCGAGCTGCCATGACTCATATGCAGCCATGCCTTACGTGCGCCCTTGACAATGCCAAAGACATTCTTTACCGCCATGGTCACCCCCATCTGATCATGAGCCTTGATCCGGGGAAGATTGACAAAGTAGTCACAGTCCAATGCTTCAGCCGCCACGCCCACAGTGATGCCGCAGGCCAGTCTTTTTTTTACCACGGTTTTGAAGGAAACCAACTCCACCTGCTTCCCGCCCAGGGCTGTCCAAAAACCATGCTTTTCAAAAACCTGAGCGGCTGTGCCAAAGGCTGGAGAGTCTCCCAGCAGGACCCTGGCACCACGGGAAAGAAAGCAGGATGCGGCAGCAGCCACAAATAACGGATTGCTGCAGGCCAGTGCAGGGGCCCTGGCACTGATCAGATTAGGTTTGAGCAGAACTTTTTTACCAGAAAGATCTGCTGGGAGAGCAAGAAGGTCAAGCTGGACCTGCAGAAGAGGAATCAGGACTTCGGAATCATAGGAGTCACAGTGATCAAGACAGACAGGAATCTTCAATGAATGAGTCATCTCACCAGGCCTCACCCCGGAGTAACATTTTCATAAAGCGCAATCGCAGGATAACAAGTTCCAATCAGGACACTATACATCCACTGAGACAGAATAAGAAAAAGAAAAAGCCGGATTCGTTGAAACGAAACCGGCTTTTTCCAGGAGAAAGGAGAGAAGAGATAAAGCATAATTAATAATGCACAACCCATGCCAAAACAACACATTAAAAACAAATAGCTGTCTAATCAGTAGGTTACAAAAAATACGGTCCCTCCTCCACCAAATTTAAGGTCCAAAATGATCAATTTTTTATACTACGAAACTGGAACACCTGTTTTCTCCTCACTTTTCAGTCAATTAGAGAGCTAGTTTTTTAAACTGACCTGTTTCTTCTGTCAAACAGATGGTCATTCATGCCAGGAACAGTGACTCCTGTCCCTTCTCCCGACTCCCTTTGTTTCTCCAGATGTCAAAAAATTTGAATTGCCGTTCCTCTTCCTGCCCCATTGTATACCTTTTGCTATTCTTTTCTTGGTTTGTTACAATCCAATCGTACGTTTTCTTTCAGTTTGTCAGCTGTCGCCATAAAAATAGAGACAAGCAAAATCCCTCTTCACTCTGCGAAGACACATATGCCCTTTCTTGTTACCAATCTAGCCCTGGCTGTAATAGAGGTCATTTTCTATTGGACACGAACGACTACTCCTCTCCTTCTTACCTGGCTGGCTCTGCTTCTTACAGCCTGTCTGGTCCTGTTTCTGATACGTTTTCCCAGCTACCAGACAAAGAAACCGTTCTGGAACGACACCCCGGTCTTTCTCCTAGCCATCATATGGGGTGGGCAGGCTTTTCTCCTGCCCCTGACAGATCCTGGAATCCTTTCTATCCATAATCCTGCATTGATCCTGCTTGGAATAGTGTTCATCTCCGAACTCTCTCCCCGGCCTCTTGCATCAATGGTGTCCCTCTTTCTTCTTTTTGCTCCCACGCTCTATCTTTACTACAGCGGAGAGGACCTCCTCCTTCAACCCGCCCTGGCCATCACTCTGCTCCTTGGTTTTCTCCTGACTCTCATTTTTCTAAGACCCCTCTCTTTTCCCGCACCCCTGGCCTCACAGGCGACACAAAAAAAGGCCGATGATTCCGTTCCCCTGACCGGAAAAAGTCCTTCCTCCTCAAACCACTGCCTCTGTCCTGACGATGTCATATGGGAATCCATCCTCGAAATCACAAATCCTGACGCTCTCCACTCAAGCTGGCAGACCTGTTTTGCAAACATTCACTCCGGCATCTGCCGTGCCCTGGAAGCAGACGATTTTTTTCTCCTGGAAAAAAATGAATCAGTGGAACCATTCCTGTTTCCACAGGAAAAAGAGAAAACAAGCACCACTCGCTACAGTTGGATTCTTTCCGTTCCAGTATGGATGAATCTCCTGGCCAAGGAAAAGATCATCCATAACCTGGCTGAACGCTATGACGAAAAAGAGCGGGAGATTCTCCAGCGGGAAGGAATCAAGACACTGCTGCTGATTCCACTTATGGTCAAGAATGAACTCTGGGGGGTCATCGGACTCAACCGGCGGAACAAGGCAACCACCTTTAGCCAGCAACAGATAAACAGCCTCCGGTTTATAGCCAACATTATGGCCATGGCCATCAGCAACCAGCATGATCGATCGGAACGTGACCGCCTGGCCACAGTGGTTGAACAGTCATCGGACTGTATTATCATCATCAACAACTCAGGCCACATCCTCTATGCCAACCCGGCCTGTGAACAGGTTACCGGCTTTTCTCCGGTGGAGATCATCGGTAACTCCATCAAACGCCTTTATGCCCCCTCAGTCCGCAACACTGTGTGGAGCCAGGTAAAGGATGCTCTTCTCAAGGGTGATGGCTGGAGTGGTCAATTTGCCAATTACAGAAAGGACAGCACACTGTACGAAGAAGAGATGCACATCTCTCCGGTGTATAACCATGAAGGCGGTGTAGCCAATCATGTCATCATCAAACGAAACATCACAGAGGAAAAACGCCTTGAGTCCATAGCCGAAGCAGCCAACCTCATGGACAACATCGGCTTCATTTTTTCCTCCATCCGTCACGAACTGGGAAATCCCATCAACTCCATCAAGGTCTCTCTTTCCGTTCTTGAATCCAACCTGGAGACCTACGGAACTTCCGACATCAAACGTTTTATCAGCCGCAGCCTCTCCGATATCGGCCGGGTGGAATATCTGCTCAAGACACTCAAAAATTTCAGTGTTTTTGAGCGGCCCCACATGGAACCAACCGATATGCGGGCCCTGCTGGACAAACTCTTGCAACTGACTGAAAAAGACCTGAGCCAACAGAATGTCACCCTGAAAATAGAGCACCCTCCCAAACCACTTATCGGATTGATCGATCCCCGAGCATTTCTCCAGGTACTGCTCAACCTGATCACCAATGCCGTGGTAGCCCTGGAAGGTATTGATGACAAGCAAATAACCATCTCAATGAGCGGAGAACAGAACGGCCAGATCACCTTCAGCCTGGCAGACAACGGTTGCGGGATGGAAGAAGCTACCATCAGGAACCTCTTCCGCCCCTTTTTCACCACAAAACCTGAAGGAACCGGACTGGGACTGGTTATTGTCAAAAAAATGCTGGCTAAAATGAACTGTTCCATCGATGCCCGATCCGGGAAAGACAAGGGGACCCAGATGCAAATCATTATACCGGGGGCCTGATTACCAGCTTTTTCTGGACACCGCGGACAGTTCCATGGTACTTTTTCAGATATATTTTTCTGGGTAAATCTGCCCGATGCTCAATGGAGAATCTTTTCTCCAGTCAAATATCTCAACCCGGCTGAAGCCGCTGACGGAGTTTTTCTATGAAGAAAGTTTTGATCGTTGATGATGACGAAAGTTTCCTGCTCAGCCTGATCGACGGCTTCAAGGCCTACGAGGACCAATTCAGCATTACCACGGCAAATGACGGTGTGGAGGCCGTGCAAACCCTCGAGGAACAGGATATCAGCCTGGTTCTGACCGATTTAAAGATGCCCAGGATGGACGGATTTGAACTCGTTGCCCACCTAAGCGGTAATTACCCAGGAATCCCGGTCATCGTCATGACCGCCTTCGGCACCCCGGAAATGGAAAACAATCTGCGGGAGATGGGGACCTTTCAATACATTGAAAAACCCATTGATTTCACCATGCTGGTTGAAAAAATCTTGAAAGGACTGGAAGGCACGTCAAAAGGATTTATCACCGGCGTCTCTCTCACCTCCTTCCTCCAACTCCTGGAACTTGACAAAAAGACCTGCACGCTCACCATCCATGCCGGAAACAAAAGCGGCACCATCTATTTCCAAGACGGTGATCTCATGGATGCACAATATAACGAGATGCAGGGAAGCGAGGCAGCGTATGAAATCGTCAGCTGGAAAAATGTTGAAATCGAGATCCAAAATTCATGCTCGGTAGAAGAGAGCAATATTACTGAGTCACTGGGATTTATCCTTCTTGAAGGAAGCCGCCGTAAGGACGAAAACGACGCAGCCGGCACTGAGATTACCGGCAGCCTGGACTCTCTGAATATGGAAGATATTGACCTGAACCTTGCAGCGAAAAGTGCAGATCAATCGCCGGCATCAGTAAGTGATCCCTCACCTGCCTCCATACCATCCCAGGCATCACTCAACAACCCGCTCCTGGAGCAGTTCATTGTCATGCTCAGCTCCTTTCCGGAAATAGAAAGCGCAACGGTCAGTGCCAAAGACGGTAATGTCCTGCATCAGGCAGGAGAGCCTAACAGCCATATTGCCAACTTCATCACCTATGTAGCCGTTGCTGCCGATCAAATCAAAATGGCCATTGGTGCTGCAGGAGCACAGTATTCGCTCTTTACTCTGGCCAGCGGCTCCAAACTCCTCATCCTCTGCGGCCAGGAGGTTATTGTCGGCATACAGGTCGGCAGCTCCGCGACCCCCGAAGCCATTGCAGACGGATTACGCCCCGTACTCAGCAGGATCAATCTCTCATCGTAACCCTGCCATAAGCACTATTGAAGATAAATTCAGAAAAAGTCAAATTCTAAGGACAGTTCACCATGGATTCACTGCTTCAAGAAATTACCATGCTCCCCGGCGTTCTTGGGTGCTTTGTTTACACCGGCGAGCAACAGATTGCCGGCAGCAAGATGCCCCCTATCTTCAAAGAGAACGGTATAAAAACCATTGGCAGTCTGCTTTCCCGCACCATCCAGATGGGCAGCATGGCCCAGCTTGACTTCAGTAATATCGAGATCAAATTCAACGAATCACTACTCATTATCAGGCCCATGTCCAAGGGTGCACTGCTGGTCATTGTTTGCGAACCAAGCGCAAACAAATCCTTGATCACCATGACCATGGGGATGCTGGTTGGTGATATCGAAGCCTCCATGGCCAAGGGTATTATCGCCCCTTCCGCCCCTCAGACACCGGTAACACCTCAGCCTGCTGCCTCACCTCCTCCTTCACAGCCCCCTCCCAAAGAAGCAGAAATCGATGCCAATCTGGCGCCCATCCTTGAGCAGATCAAAGACGCATTAGCCATGGCCATTGGCCCCATTGCCGGACCGGTGATGAAGGACACCATTGAGCTGTGGGCTCAGCAGGGGGCAACCTCTAAAGAAAACCTGCCGACTCTCGCAAAGCTCCTCTGCACAGAGATCGACGACGACGAACTGGAAGAGGAATTCATGGCCGAGTTTAAAAAAGTCGGTGTCTGAGCCACTCCTTCCAATGGATTACCAAACAAAAAAGGGGTGTTGACAGCCTATGCTGTCAACACCCCTTTTTCTTTTTTTGCCCCCCAGGACTCTTTCCTGCGGGGCACGTTTTGCCGTTAACGGTTAGCCGTTACCACCTCTATTTCCCGGCACAACGCTTGAGAAGCTTAGCGGTACTGATACGCAGGCGGTCAATGGCCTTGGCCAGATCACCGATTTCATCTTTACTGTGAATACCGATTTCGTCGTCCAGCTCTTTTCCCAGACTGATCTGAGTGGTTTTCTCCTGGAGTTTGGCAAGAGGTGCAACCACACCACTGCTGAGGAAGAACCAGATCACGCCCATGAGGAGGACGATCCCGGCAGCGCCCATGGCAAACAGAGAGGTAGCAGATTTTTTTGCCGCTGCCATGGCTTTTTCCAGAGGAACATAGACAACGGAGGTGGAAACCACCTGCCCCTTGTGCCAATCATATCCGTGGTCTGTTCCATAGATTTCCACCTGATCCTTGGGGGCCTCCTCTGGTGTTCCATGACAACGCAGACACTTGCCTCCCACGCTTATAGGTCTGGCAAAGTAATAGTATTGTCTGCCCTCCTTTTTCACGATCCCTTCCGTATTCTTCATCTCTTTATTTTTCCCAAAGGAATCGATAAGTTTTAGCTCTTCAGCATCCGCCTTATTGGGAGGATACAGGGGATCAATGGTGGCCTGCTTGAACTTGTAGCCGGGGAAACGTTTTTCAAATATTTCCCACATCCCACGGGTCATGACAAAGCCTGACATGATTTCCGGATAGAAACGATCCTCCTCCACCAGCTCAAGAACCAGAGGCCGCTGGTTCTTTTTAAAATACATTCTCGAAGAATCGATCATATTAAAGACAATGGCCCCCTGGGTCCTGGCATCGGCCATGGCATTTTTAACACTGAACTGATAACTGGCATAGGCAAGAGCCACACTGGCCAGCATACTGAGAACACCGATAACAACAATAAAACGTACCCTGATACTCATTTTCTCTCCTTGTTTGTTAAGAACATCTTGAAAAATTCTCCTCTTCCAGCAGAGCATCGCAAAAAGCTCGCCTCCCTGATCTCGAACAAAAGATCCGAGGTTTCTATGGTACCTCGAAAAATTCTGTTAGACAAATTGAATCTGACGTGTCCTGATCACATCTTCGTTGTCTTCGATCTCAGCAATAAGCTTTTCCTCAAGGGAAGATTCCACATCGATGATGTTATACCCCACATTACCGTTGGACTCATTTTTAAAGCTGACAATATTCACCCCATGGCTGCCCAGGACATTGGTGACAAAACCAATCATTCCCGGCACATCCTTGTTGACAATGATCAGGCGGGTGTGAACAGTGGCCGCTGGAATAGACTCGATGTTAGGAAAATTGACACTGTGGGTGATATTCCCGTAACGCAGATAGGCTGACAGCTCTCCCACGGCCATAGAGGAGCAGGTTCCTTCAGACTCCTGGGTGGAGGCGCCAAGATGAGGGGTGGTTAAAATCTTTGGATGGCCGATGACACCGGGTGTGGGAAAATCCGAGATAAAGGCCTCCAGATGTCCTGAATCCAGTGCAGCAAGTACTGCCTCTTCATCCACAATGGGTCCCCTGGCATAGTTAACCAGGATAGATCCTGGTTTCATCTTGGCAATAAACTCCGCATTGACCATTCCCTTGGTCTTTTCATTCACCGGTAAGTGGAGGCTTACAATATCGGCCTCGACCAAAGTATCGCCCATGGCACGGGTCACGACCACTTCAGGCAGGAGGTTGTGAATATTATCCAGGCTGGGGAAGGGATCGAAACCGTAAACCTGCATGTGGCGCTGTATACCGCCATTGGCCAACCTCACTCCGATCTGTCCCAGGCCGATGACGCCCAGAGTCTTTCCGGCAATCTCCACCCCACGGAAGGCAGCCTTGCGGCTCTCCACCTCTCCACTCACCTTCTCAGGCGGGATATCGGCAAGCGATCTGCAAAAGGCAATGCCCTGGTAGATATTGCGCAGCCAGATCCCGATCATGGGAAAGACCAGATCTACCACGGCATTGGCATTGGCTCCAGGGGTGTTGAAGACACAGACCCCTTTTTCCGTGGCCTTGTCCACAGTAATATTGTTCACCCCTGCGCCTGCACGGGCTATGGCCAGCAGACTGGGATAATCATCCACATCCACCTGTGAACTGCGGACAACAATGCCATGGGGATCTTCATCCCCGGGATCCACTGTAAACTCCTCTCCCAGGAGCTCCAGTCCTTCTGGAGCAATGGCATTAATGGTTTTGATACGAAATGACGTCATTTTTTCCTCCTTGGCAGGATACTGTCGCAAAGACTACACTCATAAAAGCGCCCTCTGCTTCAACAAAATTTCTTTTGCAAATCATAAATGTTAACACTTCTTTTACCGCATTCCAGGCCTAAAACAAACCCATTTTTTAAGAGCACTC
The DNA here is from genome assembly GCA_964409855.1 of uncultured Desulfocapsa sp. GTDB lineage: Bacteria > Desulfobacterota > Desulfobulbia > Desulfobulbales > Desulfocapsaceae > Desulfocapsa. The sequence continues at coordinate 848 of CAYPEU010000080.1, read as the reverse complement.
TACAAGCAGAAAACAAAACAGGAACAGGAGAAAGGAGCCGATTTCCTGCGAGAATTCGCTGTTATTCTCTCTATAAAATAAAATGAGCCTGTCCTCCTCATGTTGTCAGGCGGGCAGTGAGATGAGGAGTGAAAATGGTGGCAGACAGAGCGAGGAGTATTCTGCCCGGAGGGATAGCGTGTGCATGAAAGAGGAACCTCTTATGCCCCTGCCGTGGGTCAGGTTCTGTAAGACAATATCAGTGGAGAAAAAGGAGAAAGGACTCAGGCCATACTCTTTTGTTTCTCAGCAGGCGGCCCGTGACCTGTCTCTTATTTATCCAGGGGAGGTTGTTTGCCACCGCAAAAACGACAGGGGTCCATCTTCTTTGGAATCTTCCTGTTGCAGGAAGCACATCTTTTAACCTGGGGTATGAGGTTGAACACTGCAATCAACATAACCAGGGCTCCGGCAATTACCGGAACAGGTGCTGTGGCCAATTCACTGTCATAATTTCGCAGTCCTGCGATCAAGGAAATCAGCCCTATAATAAAGGCAATAGCTCTAAAAAACATGTCGTTGCTCCAGGTCAATTCATGTGGGGTGCTGATAAAGCATAACAGATTCCTGTCATCAATCAACCCTTCTTTCTTGAGCATGATCTGTTGCTGCCGGGACTTCTCTATCTTTTCAAACTGTTCTCTGTTGTTGTCAATGACAGCCCCTGTAGCCGGCTGCTATCATAAAAGAGCGCTTCAGCCTTGTAGCTGCTGCGTACCAGGGGACCAGCCTCAACCTTTAGAAAGCCCAGGGCGAGCGCTTCTCTCTTTAACTGTTGGAAACGCTCCGGCCGTATATAGCTGACCACC
>CAYPEU010000079.1:0-11477 GCA_964409855.1 uncultured Desulfocapsa sp. | reverse complement strand
TCTGATTATGTCGGGCCCGCAGGTAGCGGAAGCTGATAAACCACTCGAACATGGGTGCCTAGGGGCGAGGGGTGAGGGGTGAGGGGAGAGGTGACAGGAGAGGCAGCTCTCCTGTCACGATCTGCAGGGAAATCAATTTTTTCAATTTTTGCATTCCCCGTTGTCTGCCTGTTTCTGTTTCTTCTTCTTTTTCTTTTTCCCCTGGAGCTGGACCTCGGGTTTGAGGTGAGGGAAGAGGATGACGTCGCGGATGGAGGGCGCGTCAGTGAGGAGCATGACCAGGCGGTCTATCCCGATTCCCTCGCCGGCAGCAGAGGGCATACCATACTCAAGGGCTCGGACAAAGTCCTCATCCATCTCGTGGTGGATCTCTTCGTCGTCTCCCTTTTCTGCGATCTGTTTTTCAAAACGGATCCGCTGATCCACGGGATCGGTCAGCTCGCTGAAGGCGTTGGCCATCTCGCGACCGGTGATAAAGAGCTCGAAACGGTCCGTGACCTCCGGGTCCTCTGTGTTTCTGCGGGCCAGGGGTGAGACCTCGGTGGGGTAGGCGGTGACAAAGGTGGGATCAATCAGTTTTTCCTCTACCAGCAGATCAAAGAGCTCGGTCTTGGCCTTGCCGGGCCCTGCCTGTTCTTCCAGCTGAATTCCTTTTTCCTCGACCAGAGCCATGACCTTGTCATTGTCTGCAAGGATGGCTGGATCAATGCCCCCAACCTCAATCAGGGCTTCGTCCATGGTCATTCGTTTCCAGGGCGGGGCCAGGTTGACCTTGGTTCCCTGGTATTCGATCTCCATGGTGTCATTTACCTCTTCACAGAGCCAGGAGATCATCTCCTCGGTGAGATCCATCAGGTCGTGGTAAGTGGCGTAGGCCTGGTAGAACTCGAGCATGGTGAACTCGGGGTTGTGTCGGGTGGAGAGGCCTTCGTTCCTGAAGTTACGGCCGATCTCAAAGACCCGTTCAAAACCGCCGACCAGGAGGCGTTTAAGATAAAGCTCCGGAGCAATACGCAGGTACAGGTCTATGTCCAGGGCATTGTGAAAGGTCTTGAAGGGCTTAGCAGTCGCTCCGCCGGGGATCGGCTGCATCATGGGGGTTTCCACCTCCATGAAACCACGGTTGGCAAGAAACTCACGCATGAGCCTGATGATTGCCACCCGTTTACGAAAGGTGTCGCGGCTCTCCGGGGTGACGATGAGGTCCACATAGCGCTGGCGGTAGCGGGTCTCCACATCTTTGAGACCATGAAACTTTTCAGGCAGGGGACGCAGGGACTTGGAGATCATGACCAGCTTATCGGCCAGGACTGAAAGCTCGCCGGTCTTGGTCTTGAAGAGTTTCCCTTCAATGCCGACAATGTCACCGATATCCCATTTCTTGAAGGTGGCGAAGACTTCATCTCCGATACGATCTTTTTTGATATAGACCTGCATACGGCTGGAGGTGTCAGCAAGGTGAAAGAAGGCCGCCTTGCCGAATTTGCGCATGGACATGATACGTCCGGCAATGGAATAGGTGTAGTTGGTCTCGTCCTGGGTTTCGGCGGTCAGATGTGCCCCTTTTGGCAGGATTTCCTTGACCGTGTTTGCCGGATTGAAGCCGTTGCTGTAGAGGTTGACACCAAGGTCAGCCAGGGCATCTGCCTTTTCCCGGCGCTGCTTCAGGATCTGTGTGTTTTCTTTACTCATGACTCATTTACAATAGCTGATAGAAAGGAGAATCAGAAAGGAGGTAAGTCTTGCCCGGGCAAGGCTCCATAAAAAAAGCGGCACTCCCTGCCGCTACTGATTCCTTGAAAATATATTTTTATCATTCGTTTACTGAGAAAGCGTAATTCTGTCAATCCTTTTCAGGGGAGGGCAGGATGGTTGACAAGGGGAAGGAGGTATGAACCGCCGGACATTTGTGTCCGGCGGTGACCCAGGTCAGTGAAGAATGTCCAGGCGCTGGACTTCATCTTCTGTCAGCGACAGTCTCCATTTTCCTTCATCTTTTTCAAAGAGGAGGAGAGTTCGATCGAACAGAGGCTCGGAGAGGATATACTCCTCCAGGAATTCACCAAGCTCGACGCTGTTGAGGGCATGGCTGTCATGGATGTCTTTTTCCGCCTCGGCTCTGTGCTGAAGAGCGTGATGGGCAAGCCCACGGGCCAGATAGGCTGCTCCCCTTTCCGGATTGAGGGCAAGACAGCTGTCCATATCATGTATTGCCACCTCATACTTTTCCAGGTTGAGTTCGGCAATGCCCCGATAAAAAAAGGCCCGATCGTGCTGGTCATCTTCTTCGATAATCGTATCAAAGTCTTCGATGGCCCGTGCGAACTGACCGATTTTGAGATAGGCGATACCACGGTTGAGATGTGAGCGGAACGGATGATCACCCTCTTCCAGAGCTGCGGAGAAGGCCCTGATACTGCTCACCAGATCTCCACTCAAAAATGCCTTTTGTCCTTGTTTGAATCTGTTTGTAGTTGTCATGATGCACCTCCATTTAGAAAAATTTTTGGTGATGCTTTCTACAAGAAAATATAATCATAAGATCTGGATGGACAAGTGAGATATCTATGATAATTCTTATCGAAAATGTCCTAAAGCCTTTTGACAGGTCGAAGAACAGCCATATATTCTCTGGTAAGAGTTGTTGATTGTCGTATAGAATGGAAAGGGAAAGACTCATTTTACAAGAGAAGCTCAAAAGGAGCAATCAGGGGGGCAGCCATGACAAAGATCATAAATATCAGAGGCAGACAGATTATCGATTCTCGTGGAAATCCGACCGTGGAGGCTGATTGTTTCCTGGCAGACGGCTCCATGGGGCGCGCAGCTGTCCCTTCAGGGGCATCCACCGGCTCACGTGAGGCCGTTGAACTTAGGGACAACGACCCTGCCCGGTATCTTGGCAAGGGGGTGCTCAAAGCCGTGGACCATGTGAACGGAAAGTTAAAGGAGGCACTGCTGGGCAAGGATGCGGCTGATCAGGCAGCCCTGGACCAGCTGATGATCGATCTTGACGGGACCCCGAACAAGGGACGTCTGGGTGCCAACGCCATCCTCAGCGTGTCCATGGCCGCTGCCCATGCAGTCGCAGCCAGCCGCAGCCAGCCGCTCTTTCGCTACCTGGCCACAGCTCCTCCGCTTCTCCCTCTCCCCATGATGAATATCATCAATGGCGGCGCCCATGCCGACAACAACGTTGATTTTCAGGAGTTCATGATCATGCCCGTGGGAGCAGCCACTTTTGCAGAGGCTGTCCGTTATGGGGCCGAGGTCTTTCATCATCTGAAAAAGGTTCTTGCCGGCAGGGGACTGAACACGGCGGTGGGGGATGAGGGCGGTTTTGCCCCTAACCTCTCCTCCAATGAAGAGGCCATCCTGGTTATTCTCGAGGCCATAGACAAGGCCGGATATAAGGCAGGGAGCGATATTATGATTGCCATGGATGTGGCTGCTTCTGAGTTTTATGAAGACGGTCGCTATAACCTGGCCTCGGAAAAGAGGAAACTCACACCAGTCGAGATGGTGGATCTCTTTGAGGAGTGGTGCACGAAGTATCCGATCATTTCCATTGAAGACGGCTGTGCTGAGGATGACTGGGAGGGATGGAAGGTGATGAGTGACAGGCTGGCCAATAAGGTTCAGCTGGTTGGCGATGATCTCTTTGTCACCAATACCGCCATCCTCAAGGAAGGAATAGAGAAGGGGATTGCCAACTCCATCCTCATCAAGGTCAACCAGATCGGTACCCTTACTGAGACCCTGGCCGCCATCCAGATGGCCAAGGAGGCAGGCTATACGGCAGTGATTTCACATCGTTCCGGGGAGACAGAAGATAGTACCATTGCCGACTTGGCAGTAGCCACAGCAGTGGGTCAGATCAAGACCGGTTCCATGTCTCGTTCCGACCGGGTGGCCAAGTACAATCAGCTCCTGCGGATCGAGGAGGCATTGGGCGAAAGTGCGCAGCTGGCCCGTCTCAAGGGCTGGGGATAGGTTACTCAGCGGGCTATTACCGGTGAAGATGAGGGGGTAACTAAATCTCTCCCTGTTTTCTATTTGTTGCACCTGTTGATAGGGCCTGTTCGATTACCTGATCTCCTCCTCCCGCCAATGGAACCTTGTGAAGTAGAGAAAGGACTCTTTTAACCTTTTTCCAGTAGGGCAACGGTCTCGATGTGGTGGGTTTGCGGAAACATATCTATCGGTTGCAGTCTGGTTAGTCTAAGTCCGTGATTTAAAAGTTCTTTCAAGTCTCTGCACAGGGTTGCCGGGTCGCAGGAGATGTAGAGCAGCCGTTTCCGGCAGAGGAGAGAAAGTTTCCTGGCCAGGCCGGGGACACCCTGGCGCGGCGGATCTATTATCACGCAGTCGAACTGTCTGTGGTCGCTGAGCAGTTCTTCACAGGCCTGGTGGATGGGACGTTTGCTGAACTCTGTGTTGTTTTGTCCAGCCAGAGTGGAATTTTTTCGGGCGCTGCGGATGGCCGAGCCCTGTCCCTCAATTCCCAGTACTGATCCTGCCTTCTCAGCCAGGGGGATGGAAAAGTTGCCCATGCCGCAGAAGAGATCCAGGATGTTTTCTTCTTCTTTTACTCCGCAGAGGTCGAGAGCTGTGGTGATGAGGTTCACATTTTGCTCCAGATTTACCTGGCAGAAACCTCCTGGTTCCCAAAAGAGTTCAAGAGGGGTGTCGGTGTGAGGCGGAAGAGGAGGCAGGGGAAAGGAGAGGGCGGCAGCATCCCCTTCCTCAGCATCGGAGTGTGGGCCTGACAGGGCAAACGTGTCGCCGATAAAAAAGATCCCTTTGACTCCTGTAACCTCCCGGGCCAGGGCCCGGCCATTGCTTTCATCCCCGGGGCGCAGTTTACGTTGAAAGTGAAAGAGGAGGGTCAGGCCTGAACTTTTCGGGTCAAGGAGGATCTCTAAAGATTCGGTGTGCAACAGAAGTCTGTTAAAAGATGGATGAGGCAGCAGTTCCTGCAGACAGGAGTTGATTTCTTCTCTTGCCAGCAGGCATTTTTTTACGCCAACGCAATCGTGGCTGCGCGGCCCATGGAATCCTACTGTCTGGTTGTTGTCCACCTGCAGGCGGATCCGTTGGCGATAATGGAACTGCTTAGGTGAAGGGATTGGCGGGAGCAGCAAGGTGTCCGCAGCCTGGCGCAGGGAGGGGTGTCCCGTTCCTAAAAGCAGATCGTGTAAAATTGCTTCTTTGACCTGCAGCTGATACGGGTATGTCATGTGCTGGAAGTCACAGCCGCCGCACTGTTTATAAAGAGGACAGGAGGGCTGGATTCTCGCGGGAGAGGCTTCAAGGATTTTGGTGACCACTCCTTTTTTAACTGCTGTTCCTTTTGCCCTCAGGCGTACGTTCACTGTTTCTCCCGGTACTCCCCCTGCTATCAGGAGTGGTTTGCCATCTTTGTCATGACTGAGGCCAAAGCCTCCATGGACGAGTTTTTCTATACGATACAAAGGAGCTGTCATAGCATTATTCAGGGGCAGGGAAGAGGTGTTTGCCAAAAAGCAGGAATCTTTCCTGAAAAGTGTTTTTCAGAGATGCTTGGACGTGTTATAATTAAATATTCACCTTGTTATGAAACGTATCAGCAGTTCAGCCTGTTTTTTACTCGAATCTTTGACTCCTTCTCTCAAACATCTTTCTCGCTGTTCTTCAAGCCTCTTTTTGCTGCTGGCTCTTTCGCTGCAGAGTTCTGTTTGCCTGGCAGTTCCCCTGTCGGTAATGGTCAAAGGGGTTGATGGCGAGTTATATACCAACATCCTGGCTCATCTGAAGATATCCCTGCAGCAGAAAAAACCCGACCTCACACCTCGGGAAATACGCCACCTGCATAAGCTGGCACCGGAGGAGATAGTGAAGGCTCTTGCCCCGTACGGCTATTACTCGGTCCAGGTGGAGAGTTCTCTTACTGAAGGAGATGAGGGATATCATGCACTGTACACGGTAACTGCCGGAAAACAGGTGCTTGTTCGTTCTATATCTGTGCAGGTGACAGGACCCGGTGGAGAAAGTTCTCTGTTTCAGGATCTGGCAGCAGGCTTTCCTCTGCAGCCTGGAGATTCCCTTAATGACAGTCTCTATGAAACAGGGAAAAAAAAGATCCTGATTCTGGCCATGGCCCATGGCTATGTCCAGGCACGGTTCACAGAGCACAAAGTTTTCGTGAAACGGGACAAGGGGGTGGCCGACATCAGGCTCTCTTTGCACACCGGTCCCCTCTATCATTTTGGCCTGACAACCAGTGAGCAGGAGATCATTACCCCTGAGTTGTTCCACCGTTTCATTCCTTACCAGGAAGGAGATGTCTATTCTCTCCAATCACTCAACCGGTTACAGTCAAGTCTCTATTCCACTGGATATTTCAGCCAGGTCCTGGTGGAGCCTCAATTCTCTTTGAGGCAGGATGAAAAAATACCAGTACAGGTTTCCATGCTTCCGGCCAAGCCTAATCGCTACAGCCTTGGTGTCGGTTATGGGACTGATACCGGTGTACGGGGAACGCTTGAGTGGGAGAATCGTCTTTTCAATCGCCATGGACACAAGCCTACTCTCATCATGCGGCTGTCAGAGCAGAACAGCCGTGTGAATGGCGACTATGATATTCCTATCTTTGATCCCCGTTATGATACCCTGAGTCTGACTGGACAGTATCTTGACGATAGCTGGAACGATACTGATACCATTCTGCTGGCATTTGGTTTCTCCGTCAATCATGATACTCCCAAACACCAGTATGGAGCAGAATTGGAATACTGGAGTGAGGATTACACCGTGGGGGTGACCAGCGGTATCGCTGATCTGCTCATACCTGGTGCCTATTGGAATCTGATCCTGGCCAAGGATCGAATCAATACCGAACATGGTATCAGGTTGAGTGCCTCTGTCAAAGGTGCTGACAAGGACCTCCTCTCCACCACCAATTTTATCCAGTTCCGACTGAGCGGCAAGGCAATTCTCAGCCCCATGGAAGAGTGGCGTATTCTTGGTCGTGGAACCATCGGGGCGACAGCCATGGAGTCCATTGATGACCTCCCTCCCTCCCTGCGTTTCTATGCCGGCGGTATCCAAAGTGTTCGCGGATATGAATATAGATCAGTGGGGCCTGTGGATTCCTCAGGGGTGCTTATTGGCGGTCAGTATCTGGTGGAGGCCAGTGTCGAGGTTGAGCGCAGGTTGACTCCCCTGTGGAGCATGGCAGCCTTTTATGATGTGGGCAATGCCCTTGATGACATCAAGGCTGATCTCAAACATGGTGCGGGAGTTGGAGTCCGTATGACCCTGCCCTTTGGCCAAATTCGAGTGGATGTGGCCAGTGCACTCTCAGAGGACGGACATCCCTTTCGGCTTCACCTCTCAGTGGGGGCGGATTTATGAAACAGTTTGCTCGTCTGCTGACCTGGATCTTTCTTCCGCTGCTGTCCCTGGTTGCTGCCTCTCTTTTTCTCCTCGGCACAGAGAGCGGTTTTCGCATCCTGACACGGTTTGGTGACTCCTTGAGCGGGTCTGTTTTTTCCGTGGAGGAGGTGCAGGGGCGTTTTCTGTCCAGTTGGCAGCTGAAGCAGGTGCAGATCCATGTGGACGGCATCGTCCATGTTGAACTGGATGAGCTGCGTTGCCGGTGGAACCCAGGGGCCCTTTTTGTTAGAGAACTGCATGTGCGCAGCATCAAGGCCGAGGGGCTGGTGGTCCGGCTGGAGGAACGTGATGAGGTGACAGCAGACACTTCTCCTCTTCTCCTCCCCCCTGTCCACCTCCCCCTTGACCTGCGTCTTGATGAGTTACTGGTTTCTGGTGCAGCCATCTTTTTTCCAGGCAGTTCTGATTCCTATCCAGTGGATGAACTTATCCTCCAGGCATCTGCCGGTGATGATCATCTACATATTGCGCGCCTGAAACTGAAGAGCCCAGATTATGGAGGAGAGCTGCAGGGAGATGTGCAATTCAGTGATGCCTGGCCACTGCAGCTTCGGGGCCAATGGAGAGTAACTGACCCGGGTATAGGCGATCTCAGCGGCTCGCTGACGGCCAGCGGTGATTTGGAAACACTGGATATTTCCGTGGGATTGAAAAGACCGGCCGTGGCACGTGTTCAGGGGCAATTAACCAATCTCTTAAATGACCTGCGCTGGAATGTCTCTGGAGAGACGGAACATTTTACCCTGGGGGACCTCAAGGTGGATCTGCCTATGGATGGGACGCTCACGGTTTTTGAGGCCTCCGGGACCTTGCTGACCTATGGCGGCACCTTGGCCGCAGATATTCATTACCAAGGCTATCCGCAGATCCAAGCGCGGGCAGCTGTGCAGGGAGATTATGACGGCCTGAATATCCATTCTCTGCAGCTATTCCTCGATCAGGCAACACTCACCGCCAGTGGTCAGGTTGACTGGACAGACACCTTTTCCTGGCAGGCAGAACTTGTGGGAGAAGAACTGGATCCTGGCCAGTTCGTTTCCCAGTGGCCTGGGAAAATAGAGACCTCTCTTCGCAGTCAGGGACAATGGCGTGCGGATAGTCTGGCAGGGGACCTGACAATAGATCGTCTGCAGGGTGAACTGCGGGGATTTTCCCTGGCAGGCAGCGGCAGGGTAGAGATTGACGGCAAGACGCTGAGCATGGATGAGCTGCATCTGCAATCAGGGTCCAGTCATCTTTTGCTCAATGGTCGGGCAAACAGTGAGCTTGATCTTGCGTTCCAGGCCCATTCAGATGATCTGGCCAGCCTGTTACCCGAGAGCAGCGGTGCTTTTCAGCTGCAGGGAACGGTGCGCGGCAGACGTGAGCAACCCCTATTGTCAATGACTTTTGAGGCTTCTGAACTCACTGTGGGAGAATACCTTCTGCAGAGCATGGAGGGTGTGGTGAATGCAGACCTGACGGAACAGGGACACATTGAAGCTGAAATAGATGGGCGTGGCATTCAGATACAGGGGGAGAAGATCAGTGAGGCACGCCTTCAGGTGAAGGGGAACCTGGAAAACCATCACCTGGATCTCTCTCTTTCCAGCAGTCTTGGAGACTTGCAATGCGCCCTGGCCGGAGGAGTGCAGGAGCGACAATGGCAGGGAGAACTCTCCAGACTCCTGCTCCAGTCCGATCAATTTGGAGAGTGGCGGATAAAACAGGCTGTTCCCCTGCGCTTGGCTGAAAAAAGCTGTGAAATCTCTGAGCTTTGTTTTTTTCAGGATCAGGTACAGCTCCTGTTCACAGGAAAATGGCAGAGACAGGGAGGGTGGCAGATTCGTGGAGGAGTGGAAAATTTTCCCTTGCAGCTTCTAGAGGAGTGGAAGCTTTTCAGCCCGAAACTGGATGGGATCCTCAGCGCAACAGTGCTGGCCGGAGGAGAAGGCCTTGCTCTGGATTCAGCGGAGGTCAATGTTTCTGTTCCTGACCTTGCCCTGACTGCAGAGGATGAAGAGGGTGAATCCAGGACTTACCACTGGACTGAAAATAGTCTTCAGGCGCGGCTGGAAAAGAGTGATGCCAGAATAACGGCTAGAACCCTGTTCCAGGACAACAGTGTGGCAGAATTTAATGCTGCATTGGGGAATTGTTGTGATTTCAGCAAGCCGGAAGAGATATCGTTAGATGGAAACCTGGATCTGGATATAAATGATCTCAGCCCATTGGCACCATTGAGCAGGTATGCGGTGACGGCAGATGGGAGCCTGATGGGCCGTTACACTTTGCAGGGTACTCTTGCCAGGCCCATCCTTAAGGGGAAGATGTCCCTTCAGGATGGAGAGATCGGGATCTCTGCCGCAGGTATTGGGGTACATGATCTGCAGCTCCAGGTTGACGGTGACGGGAGCACAAATAAAATTGATCTGAGCATGGCTTCTGGAGAAGGCCACATCCGGGTGGAAGGCGTGGTCAAACAGGATCTGGAGAAAGAGTGGCAGGCCGATGTTACTATCCAGGGAAAGGACTTTCAGGGGGCGGATCTGTTGGAGTACACGGCTGTGGTCAGTCCGGATATGCACTGTGTATACGGAAAAGATGGATTGACCCTCAGCGGCCGTGTGCATGTGCCTCAGGCCCGTATTGCCCCTGCAGGGCTTCAGGGGGCGGTCTCTTCCTCACGAGATGTGATTTTAATCAATGGTGATGACGAACAGGAACAGGCTGCTTTGCCAGTTTCTCTAGATCTTGCCGTGATCCTGGGGGAGGAGGTGGCGGTTGATGCCTTTGGCCTTCAGGGGAAGCTTGATGGCAAGCTGAAGATAAATCAGAAACCGGGGCAGGCAGTCACTGGACTTGGGAATCTCAACCTTCATGACGGAACCTTTACCTTCCGTGGTTCCACTCTGGAAATCAGCAGAGGGCTGGTTTTTTATCAGGGAGGGGCCATTGAAGACCCGGGGCTCGATGTTCGGGCCAGGAAAAAGGTTCGTGACAAGGTGGTCGGTATTCAAGTGACAGGGAGTGTCTCTCAAATGGAGATGAATCTGTTTTCTGAGCCTCACATGAACGATTCCGACATCCTGGCCTATTTATTGGTAGGTCATGATATGGCTACATCCAACGATATGGAAAGCTCTCTACTGGCCGCTGCCGCTTCCGCATTGGGAGGAGGAACAGGAGGGGGGGCTCTTCAAGAGATTGGAGAGGGTACAGGTTTGAACATAAGCCTGGCAAGCGGGGAAGAGACCTCGGATGTTTCACTGGTGGTGGGCAGGGAAATCTATAATGATCTCTATATCAGTTACGGCAAAGGCTTGACCGATTCCGTAGGTACATTCAAGGCTCGCTACAATCTGAAGCACGGATTTTCCGTGGAAACAGAGGTGACTGATGAGGAGACCGGCACAGATCTGTTTTGGTCCCTGGAGCGTTGATGGCAAAGTTTTTTTTTCTCACCACTGTGAGAGAGGCTTCAGCCATGGAAAGATAAGAGCTCTGAACTGATTTTTTTAACGCTCCATTTTCAATTATCCACTGTCAACTATTCTCTAAATCATGATTTCGTTTAACCAGAAATCATGGAGGTTGCAGAAACTGGTCCCGTATATTTTCCCTTTGTAACCGGCAGGCAACTCATAGCTTGACCTGGCCTCGGCATCTGTACCGGTGAACACTTTGGCACCAACAACGGTTCCATCTTCCAGAACCAGGGTATGACGGACGATAAAATGCTTTACCGCCATGCCATGTTTGGTAAAAAGGGTCACCTTGCTTCCTTCCACGGTAATAGACGGTAGATGACTTCCCACCTTCTTCTCCCATTTTCCAGGATTGGCTGCCCTGTAAATAATGTTGGTATAGTGTGCATCCTCAGCACCTGCAATTTTCACAGATCCAACTGCTAAAGCCGAAGCTGCAACCAAACCACCTTTAAGAAAATCTCTTCTGTCTGCCATGGAAGCCTCCGCTGAATCATGAGTTATGATCGAAAGTGGTGTTTGAGAAAGCGATGAAAAAATAAATGACGTATCCTGTTGGAAAGAGGTCGCCAA
>CAYPEU010000078.1:0-11987 GCA_964409855.1 uncultured Desulfocapsa sp. | reverse complement strand
TGCACACAAAACTTGAAATTGATTCCACGGAAAACGAACGGCGTAAGCAGGAAATTGAAATCCTGAAACAGGAACGGGACAACCTTCGCATCACAGTCCAATCCCTGAACCAGAAACCTGGCCGTAAGGAAATCCGTCAGTTTTATGTGTACCAAACTGCATTGGATATCATGTTTGAAAAGGCTCCGGGGTTTGCCCCTGCCTGGCAGATCACCCTCAAAGAGGCTGAAAATCTCTTTGAAAAATCTGAAAAAGGTGTAGTTCCCCTGCTCAAGCGCTTAATGCCCACCAATCCCGACAAGCAGGTCGAAGAGTATGAAAAACTGAGCCGAGTCTCCCTGGAGGGTGGCCTGGCAAAAAGCTGATGGCGTTGTAGATAAGACCCAAAACACTGGGTATTTTTTCAGTACCTCTTGCCGGGTGTAAACTCCGGCTCCATAAAAACTTCTTCTGCGAGCACCTGAAGTTTTAAATTGAGCCATCTCAGATTTTGACTTACGAGTCCAGCAACTCCTCTGCAACGGCTATGAAACAGGCAAGATTGTTTCATAGCCGTTTTGCTTTCCCCTCTCCCCATATCTATAACCATGTCTCTTAACCAGCATCTCCTTGACAACATAGCCATTGTCCTAATGCGGCCCAAGTATCCGGAAAATATCGGTGCAGCCGCCCGCGCTGCCTGGAATATGGGCCTGACACGAATAGTCGTTGTGGCAGACGAGTATCCAGATCATACACGCATGGCCAAAATGGCCACCCACAATGCTGCACACCTGCTGGATACCATGGAGTTTCATGAGAATTTGGGCGATGCCTTGAAGCCATTTTCTCAGGTCGTTGCCGCCACTGCCCGCCGAGGCCGGCAGCGTGCCTCAGGAAAGAATCCCAGGGATGTTATGGATATCATCCTCCCTCTCCTCCCCGAGAACCAGGTGGCCTTTCTTTTCGGCCCGGAAGACAGTGGCCTGAGTAATGATGACCTCAAATACAGCCAACTTATTTCAACCATTCCCACGGCTGATTTTTCCTCCCTTAACCTGGCCCAGGCAGTGGGTGTCCATTGCTATGAAATTTATCAGGCCGTGGTACACAGCCAGAAGAAACCCCTTCCAGCACCCAAAATCGCCAGCTCATTTGAGCTGGAAGGAATGTATGACCATGTGGAAAAGGCCCTGATGGAGGTCAACTTTTTACATGACAAAAGCCATACGTATTACATGCGTAACATCAGACAGTTCCTCAGTAGAGTGCAGTTGCGTTCTCGAGATACCAGTATCATTCGCGGAATCTGCCGCCAATTCCTCTGGCATGCATCCACCTCCGGCAATTCTGCAACCATGAAGGAAAACAGCAACAGTGAGTAAACGTTCAGCTGACAATGAAAGGAAATTTGGACTGAAGATCTTGATCAGCCTGTTTCTCTTTGTCTGCCTGCTCATTTTTTCCTCCGCAGTCATGCTTAAAAAAGGAATCAGCTTCGACTCCTTTACCATTGGCAGGACAACACTCTCTGATTTTTCTCTGCAATGGCAAGAGAGGCTGAGACTGCAGATCGGCACAGTTACGGTCAGCAAACAACAGCAGCAAGAAAGATCTCCTGTAGACTTGAGCTTGATCGGCAAAGGCATTAATGGGGTACAGCGATGGGGCAGACTCTTTTCCGAAATCAGTATCAATGTAATCAAGGTCGGGGAGTTGACTGGTACCATCCACTTTGACCGGAATGCTGATCAAAACCCCTGTTTTTTCACCCTGACCTCCAAGGATCTGACCTTTCGGTCGAACCTGGCCATTGAGCAGAACACGCTGGTCATTACTCTCACAGAGGCTATTAGTAAGCAGTTCAACTCCCGGGGTTTTGGCCAAATCCGCCTCAACGGTGAAAAAGAGCAACTTACAGGCTCCCTCACTGCGAATCTGGGAGGAAGCCTGCCGCTCACTCTGGACTTCTCCGCAGATCAGGAAAAGATTTCGTTCCAGGGCGGAGAGGCGGGCAGGATAAAGACAATTACCCCCTTTGTCGACCTGTTCGGCCTGGATCATAATATCCAGCGCTGGATCACCGATTACCTCACAGGCAGTCGTTACAACCTGAGGACCTTCAGGGGTGTGCTCCCCTGGAATGAGCCCCAGGCAATCCTGGACACCTTCTATGCAGAAGTCAGAGTGGATGACTGTGAATACACCTTTGCTCCCGGCCTGGAAGCGATCAAGACAGCCTATACTGATGTGGTTTTCAGCAAGGGTGTTCTGGCAATCACCCCCCACGAATCGACCTTTTACGGACAGGCGGGAGAAGAGAGCTGGCTGGACATCAACTTCAGAGACGCGGCCAACATCATTCTTACGGCCTATATCAGGACCCATGCCAGGGCCAACAACGACATTCTGAACCTGCTTGCCTATTACAATATTAGACTGCCGTTCAAACAGACAGGGGGAAAGACCGCAACAGACTTGACCCTGACGATAAACTTGAACGAGACACAGGTCTCAGCCAGCGGTATCTTTCTCATTGAGGAGGGGATACTTGAACATGAAGAGAAGAACTATGGGGTGACAGATGCTGAGATCACCCTGGTAGACAGCAATATAGCAATAGAACATGGACTTGTCCGTCTTGACGAACTCTTTGCGGCCGATATCTCCGGAACATTCAACGCAGGAAACGGTGTTGGTGACCTCGATATCACGGTGCAACAGTTTAGTGCCAAAACCGAAGAGACCACCCTGACCTTAAATGGATCAGAGGCAAGACCAACAATTCAATACTCCATTCGTCCGGATGGTCACTCCCTGAAGGCCAGCGCCTCCTCATGGAAGCTCGACAACCTGCAGCTGAATATCGCATCCTTCAGCACCCCCTTTTCCTTTAAAGAATTATCGGGAACCCTTCCGCCAACCCTGTTGAGTGTCCCGCACACCCTCTCTGCAAAAATCTCCGGTCCATTCTCCATCAAAGAGAAAAAAGTCGACTTCCACTGTGATATCAACAAGTACCATGCCAAAGACCTCCACTTGGAGAGCCCTAATGTACCAATTTCCATCAACTATGATCAAAAGCTGACAATTCGCAGCGAACAGCCATCCCACTGGAGTCTGAACAATATTCCAACGACGCTCTATCACTCTGAGTTGAACTATGGCGACAATGTCCTTTCCTTGACTGATGGCAGAATAAGCTACGGAAGTTTTTTTGACAGCCGCATTTCCGGGCAGTACAATTACTTTGTCAGGCAGGGGGCTTTTCTCCTGGAACAGCTCCATATAAGAGAAAAAAATATCGGTCACCTGCTCGGCTCAAGCAGCGGCATCGACGTCGAGATCAGCAGGAAAAATGAGAGCCTGGTCATCAATGTCCCGGAATTGGATCTGGAGATCAGCACCGGCAAAAACAAAAGCTGGTCCGCAAGATTTAATGACCTGGCAGCCATCCACAGACATTCAACAGTGCTGCAACAGTATCTGCTGGATGCAGGCAGCCTGACAATCTCTTCAAAAAACGGTGAACAGCCCTACAACTTTGCTGCCGACATCCCCTTCCCTTATTCCTTTTTGATGAAAGACGGCAAGGTGGTAGAACAGTTACAGGTCACCGGCGACATCACCAGTCATGGGGTGAGGGCCACGGTCAATGAAGAGCTACAGATACAATACAATGATCAATTGACCATTACCTCAAGAGACCTTGCTTACAACATTCCTGCAATCTTTAATTTCCTGAAAGATAGGCCCAAGTCAATACCCGCTGCCCCCCTGAAGGAAAAGAAGCTCATATGCATCTTTGAAGCCAGCAACTCCAGTCTCTTTTTCAAGCCAGGCAGCCAGATCCTGGCCGACCGGATCTATTTTGAGTGTATCAACAACAAAACCAGCATACACTTGCAACATGGCCCTGGCACGATCAGCCTTGATATTGAAGGAGATAGCTTTTCCCTGATGGGACAAGAATTCAACGACACCTTCATGGATGCATTTTTCCAGGGAGCTCGCTTTCAAAACGGACAGATGAGTATGGCTGCCAAGGGGTCGTTCGATAACTTTACTGCCCTGTTCAAGATCGAGAATACCATTCTCAAAGACTTCAGAATCCTGCACAATACCCTGGCTGTTCTGAACACCATTCCAGCCCTCGTCACCTTTTCTCTGCCTGAATACAGCAGCGAAGGCCTCCCTGTCAGCTCCGCTGTTGCAGGTATGGAAATAAAAGAAGGAATAGCAACGCTTGAATCCGTTACCCTTGAGTCGTCGGAACTACACCTGACTGGAAGCGGCCGGATCAACTTTCCCGAAAACCTGATAGACATGGATTTCAACCTTATCACCCAGGCCAAGGAAAACATGACCAAGATTCCCCTGATCGGTTACATCCTGGTCGGTGAGGAGAAACACCCATCCGTTACCATCAAGGTTTCTGGAGACCTGCTCGATCCCAAGGTGGAAAACTCGGTGTTTCAGGAAGTGGCCACCATACCCTTCTCCATCCTCTATCGTACCCTGAAACTGCCAGTCCATTTAGTGGATTCCATGAACGATTCCCCAGAATACGAGGACAGTGAAGCAAGCAATCCCTATGCTGGGGAGATAGACGAAAAAAAACCGGCCTCGGCCGAAGCAGTCTACAGAGAGTAATCAGAGGGTCTGTCTCTTCAGTACCTGTCTGCTGAGTTTGCGTAAAGACTCACTCCTTCTCAACCCCATGCAGGGGGCACTCCTTGCAGCGGGGGCTCTTCTTTTTACAAAACTCCTTGGCCACAGCAACAATCAATGCATGATATTCATTAAAAAGTGACACGTCTCCAGGCAGACGCCCCAGAAACTCCTCCTGAAGTGAATGATAGTCACTCTCTTCCGGAACCAGTTGATGACGGGAAAAGACGCGATGGGTATACGTGTCAATGACAAATACCGGCTGATGAGCAGCGTAGAGGAGGATGGAATCTGCTGTTTCCGGGCCAACCCCTTTTACGGACAGGAGATTTGACCGACTGTTTTCCAGGTCATCACCAAGAAGGAGATCAAGCTCACCTTGATACTCCTCCTCGATCATCTGAAACAGATTTTTCAACCTGCGGGCCTTAATATTATAGTAGCCTGACGGCCTGATATATTCGGCAAGCCCCTCCAACGGCAGGGCCTGAAGGAGAGGTAAGGAAAGCAGACCTTGATTTTTAAGGTTTTGGATTGCCTTTTCCACATTGGCCCAATTGGTATTCTGGGTCAGCACTGCGCCGATCACCACCTCAAGGGCTGTTTCTCCGGGCCACCACTCTTGGGGACCAAAAAACTCATGCAGTCTTTCGTACGCCCGGAGAAATGTATCGTTTTGTTCTTTTCCCATGGTTGCTCTTTACAAAGAAAATGTCGTCTATTGAACAGGGAATTTCGAACAGCAGAAGTAAAAAAAAGTCGACATTCGACATTCCCTGGTCGACATGTGCTGTTCGTCTTTTTCAGCCTAATCTCCAAGGCAGATTCCTATTTCCCTGGCAGTGAAGACTTTATCACTCTTCAGGTCAACCTTTTTCCTGGATCTCACGGCATCTGCTAATGGGACAGAGCTCATATGGGGAGAGGCCAGAGCAACCATATGACCAAAGACTCCCTCCTCCACGAGGCGTACTGCAGCAGCACCAAAACGCATGGCCAGCAATCGGTCGAATGTGGTGGGGGGACCCTCCCCGCTGCAGATGCCCAAGGACAAGGGAACGAGTATCTTTTCCTGTTTGCTGCCTGACTTCCGAGGCCACCCATTCCCCAATTCCACCAAGGACCACTTCGCTGCGGCCAAGTTCACCTTCACCTTTATTGATTACCTGCCCACCTTTGGCATTCGCCCCTTCAGCGACCACCACTATGGCATAATCCTTTTCATGGAGTTCGTTGTCCGTTATTTTTTCACAGACCTTCTCCATATCAAAAGGAATCTCGGGAATAAGGATCACATCAGCACCTCCTGAAATACCAGAGTAAAGAGCAATCCATCCGGAATCCCTGCCCATGACTTCCACAACCATGACCCGATCATGGGATTTGGCAGTGGAGTGCAATTTATCCAGGGCCTCGGTGGCGGTTGAGACAGCAGTATCAAAACCAAAAGTTCGGTCCGTTGCCTCCAGATCATTGTCAATGGTCTTGGGGACACCGACCACCGGCATTCCTTTTTCCGCAAAACGGCGGGCAATCTCCAAGCTCCCGTCACCACCGATAGCGATATGACAGTCAAACCCCATTCGTTTAAAGTTATTCAATATTTTATCAGAGATATCGACGACCTTGACTTCCCCGGCCAAGTTTTCAACGGGCATGGCAAAGGGATCCCCTTTACTGGTTGAGCCAATAATGGTGCCACCCGTGGAATAGATATCCTCCACATCTTCGAGCCCCAGGCGGACAAGTTCATCCGTGTCTAGCAGTCCTTTGTACCCGCTTCGGCTGCCATACACCTCCCATCCCCGTCTGTAGCAGGCATGAACCACGGAATAAATAACAGCATTCAGGCCAGGGGCATCACCGCCTCCGGTGGAAATCACTATTTTTTTCATAAAGAAAACCTTTTTCCTTCACATTTTCCGCATAACATGCGAATATCATATAATAAACAAAGAAGACAATCTCCTGTCTCGCATGTATGGCAAGAAAGCTGAAAAGGAGAGTTATTCACCTTCCTCCACAGCCAGATCATATTTTCCATGAGACAAGGATTGACTTCTCACTGTGAGTTACTTATCATTGTATGATATCATTTTTGCTAATGTTGAAAAGTCTTATCTGACATCCATGCTATATCAGGATGTTTTTGACTGGTCAGCTTAATAAAAAAAACATTTATCCACTAATATTTCCACAGGAGGATTTCATGTCTGATTTTACAGTAACAGACCAGGCAGTGGTCAAACTCAAGGAATACCTGGAGCAGAACAACATTGATTCTGCCCTCCGTATTGCCTTAATGCAGGGCGGCTGAGCTGGCCCTTCATTGGGATTGGCTCTGGATGAGCCAAAAGACAACGATAACGTATACGAAAACGACGACCTGAAATTTTTGGTAGAAGAAGGTCTGATGAATACCTGCGGGACCATTACTGTCGAATTTGTCGACGCAGGTCCCCGTTCCGGATTCGGAATCACCTCAGCCAACCCAATTGGCGGCGGCGGATGCAGTTCTGGATCCTGTGGATCAGGAACCTGCGGCTGATCCAGTAACGTGCTATCAAACGGTGAATCTCAATACCGAGATTCACCGTTTTTTTTTGCCTTCCCTTCTCTTCACCACTCCTTCCCAAGCACTCTTTGCAAATTTCTTGCCAAAAACTTGACACGCCCCTTCTGCAGCCTTAACTTTTCCCCACACAAACAATACGATCGGAAATAGCATTCCGGTTTTACGAGCTTTTTTCATTTTTCCTAGGGAGAAGAGAAAATATGCAATTCGACAAGTTTACCATTAAATCACAGGAAGCGATCCAGGCCGCCCAGCAACTGGCGCAGAACAACGGCAACCAGGAAATCGGAGTTGCCCATCTGATCAAGGCCATCCTGGAACAGCCTGAAGGGGTCGTTGTTCCGGTTCTGCAAAAAATGGGGATCAATCCGGCCGTGGTCCTCATGGAAACAGGGAAGCTGATCGAACGTTTTCCAAAGGTCAGCGGAGGCGGTGCAGGACAGGCCTACCTTTCAAACGAGATGAGACAGATCCTCGACAAGGCCTTTGCAACTGCCTCTCAGATGCAGGATGACTTTGTCAGCCAGGAACACCTGTTTCTCACCATAATCCAGGAGAGAAAGTCAGAAAGTGCCAAAATGCTGAAGCAGCTGGGCATAGATGAGAAAAATTTTCTCAGCGCCCTCAGCACCATTCGCGGCAACCAGCGGGTCACCGATCAGTACCCGGAGGACAAGTACCAGGCCCTGGAGAAATATGCCCGAAACCTCACCGACGTTGCCAGACAGGGGAAACTGGATCCGGTCATCGGCAGGGACGAGGAGATCCGGCGTATCATCCAGGTCCTTTCCAGACGCACCAAAAACAACCCTATCCTCATCGGCGAGCCTGGCGTGGGTAAAACCGCCATTGCCGAAGGCCTTGCCCAGCGCATTGTCAATGGTGACATCCCTGCGACCCTGGAGGGTAAGCAGGTCCTCGCCCTGGACCTCGGCGCCCTTATTGCCGGAGCAAAATATCGAGGAGAATTTGAAGACCGGCTGAAAGCCGTGCTCAAGGAAGTAGAAGAACGGGCCGGCGAAATCATCCTCTTCATTGATGAAATCCATACCCTGGTGGGAGCAGGTGCAGCCGAAGGGTCAATGGATGCCTCCAATATGCTGAAACCCGCCCTTGCCCGGGGCGAACTCCACTGCGTTGGAGCCACCACCCTGGACGAGTATCGGAAATACATCGAGAAAGATGCCGCCCTGGAACGAAGGTTTCAACCTGTCCTTGTCCAGGAACCCAGCGAAGAAGACACCATTGCCATTCTTCGCGGCATCAAGGAAAAATACGAAGTGCATCACGGGGTTCGGATTCAGGATTCAGCCACCGTGGCAGCAGTCACCCTCTCCAATCGTTATATCACTGATCGATTTCTTCCAGACAAGGCCATTGATCTCATTGACGAGGCCGCCTCTAAACTGCGTATCGAAATCGACTCCATGCCCACTGAAATAGATGTCCTGGAACGAAAAAAAATCAAGCTGGAGATTGAAAAAGAAGCGTTAAAAAAAGAAAAAGACAAACCCTCCAAAGAACGGCTGGAGGAGGTCAATAAAAAACTTGGAGAGCTGAACGACACCCTGACCTCCCTGAAGGGTCAGTGGACTATCGAACGAGATGTTATCCAATCCATCCGTCAGATCAATGCCGATATCGACGAGGCCAATATGGAGGAACAGCGGGCAGAACGGGAAGGTAATCTGAGCAAAGTTGCAGAGATTCGATATGGCAAAATCGTTGAACTGCAGAAGGAACTCGACAGAGCCAACTCCAAGCTCCGCGAGATCCAGGAAAAGAGCCAGATGCTCAAGGAGGAAGTCGGTGCTGAGGATGTCGCAGCCGTTGTTGCCAAATGGACAGGTATTCCAGTGGATCGACTGCTTGAAGGAGAAAAAGACAAGCTGGTTCATGCTGAAGGCGAGCTTGCCAAGCGCGTTATCGGCCAAAAAGAAGCAATTCGATCTGTCTCCAATGCCGTACGTCGTGCACGAGC
Source organism: uncultured Desulfocapsa sp. (assembly GCA_964409855.1). GTDB lineage: Bacteria > Desulfobacterota > Desulfobulbia > Desulfobulbales > Desulfocapsaceae > Desulfocapsa. The sequence goes on along the minus strand of CAYPEU010000078.1, from coordinate 2,781 downwards.
AGGATTGCAGGATCCAGACAGGCCTCTTGGCTCGTTCATCTTTCTCGGCCCCACCGGAGTGGGAAAAACCGAACTGGCACGAAGCCTTGCCGACTTCCTCTTTGATTCAGAGCAGGCAATGATTCGAATCGACATGTCTGAATTCATGGAAAAACATTCTGTGGCCAGGCTGATTGGAGCGCCCCCAGGCTATGTCGGTTATGAGGAGGGCGGGTATCTTACTGAAGCGGTACGTAGACGCCCGTATACAGTAATCCTTCTTGACGAGATCGAAAAAGCACACCCGGACGTCTTCAATGTCCTCCTTCAAGTCCTTGACGATGGCCGCATGACCGACGGCAAGGGAAGAACCGTTGATTTCAGGAACACCATCTTGATCATGACCTCCAACCTTGGCAGCGAGCTGATCTTTAAAATGGCAGAAGGCCATGAGAGCGAAGAGACCATCCACCTCCAGGTGGAAGAGATCCTGCACCAAAAATTCAAACCGGAATTTCTGAACCGGATAGACGAAACCATCACCTTCCACAGCCTCTCCAAGGAGAACATGTTCGACATCATCGACATCCAGCTTGAACGTCTCAAAAGAAGACTGCAAGAGAAGAAGATTGGTTTGCAGATCAATGACCGCACCAAGAAATTTCTCGTGGACAGCGGTTACAATCCACTTTTTGGCGCACGACCGCTCAAACGGGCAATCCAACGTCACCTGGAAGACCCCCTTGCCATGGAGATTCTCGAAGGCAACTTCATGGAAGGGAGTAATGTGCAAGTGGACAGCGATAAAGGCAAATTGAGTTTCAGCGCCAGTTCAGAGTAAACAGCAAGGCATGACGGAAAAGGGGGAAGCGTATCAACAATGACGCTTTCCCCTTTCTTTTTCCCCCTGGATGTGGTTGCATAGCCCGGTCGGAAATAAAATCAACTCCCTGGCAACATCCAATTGAATTTGGTGATTTCATGACTGCAACAGACTGCTGCGTGACCATGGCCCACATGATGATGCCGCAACACGCCAACCCTCAGGGCAATGTCCACGGCGGAATGATCATGAAATTCATTGACGATGCGGCGGCCGTGGTTGCCATGCGTCATAGCCGCAGCACCGTTGTTACTGCCGCCATAGAACAGCTCTCCTTCCACAACCCTGTTGTCATCGGCAACCTTCTCACCCTGAAGGCCTCCTTGAACATGACAGGCCGGACTTCCATGGAAATAGGGGTCAAAGTAGAAGCCGAAGACCCACGCTCCGGGAAAATTGTTCACATCGCTTCAGCCTATCTCACCTTTGTGGCCATAGACGAGGATCGGCAGCCAAAACCCATCGCACCATGGTTCCCTGACACTCCAACTGCAATACGAAGGGAACAGGATGCCCGAAAACGAAAAAACCAACGCAGACCTTAACAGCAACTCAAAAGCAAGGAAAGAAAATGAGCTCGGATATAAATGACATCACAATACAATACGAAGAAGATGGACAGGTTCTGGTACAGGAACTGGACAAGGAGATTCTGACCAAAGGGGCCTGGGCCACTCTTGTCTTCCGCTATCAAAACTGGAGCCGGGCCAAAAATGAATTTGGCAAAGAAATGTTCACCATTCGGCGCTACCAGAAACGCAATGGAGAATATATCCCCAAATCCAAATTCAATATTTCGAGCGCAGATCAGGCAAAAAAAATTATTGCCATCCTGCAGAAATGGACTGATTAATAACAGCAGGAAGCGTATGTATTTTCCAGTGGCAGACCTGGAACTCTCCCCTTTTATTCCGCCGCTCGTTGCCTGCTGCATCTCCTTTTTCACCTCAATGGCCGGCGTTTCAGGGGCCTTCCTCCTTCTCCCGTTCCAGGTCAGCGTTCTGGGCTTTGACAGCCCGGCCGTAAGCTCCACCAACCACCTCTTCAACGTCATAGCCATCCCCAGCGGCATATACCGCTTTATCAAAGAAGACCGCATGGTGTGGCCGCTGACCTGGTTGGTAGTCATAGGCACCCTGCCTGGTGTCTTGGCAGGTGTCCTCATACGGATCACCTTCCTCCCCTCCCCTGAGGCTTTCAAAATTTTTGTCGGTCTGGTTCTTCTCTACATCGGAATAAAACTTGTCCTCGATGTTACGCAGCAACGACAAAACAAACAGCAGGGAGCAGGCGAACAGCAAAGCAAACCCACCACATTTGCCATAAGCAATACACGACTGGGCTGGAAATCCCTGCACTATAGCTTTGAAGGAAATACTTACCAGGCCAACACCTTTTCCATCATCAGCCTCAGCCTGATCGTTGGCCTGATCGGTGGCATATACGGTATCGGTGGTGGAGCCATCATCGCCCCTTTCTTTGTCACCATATTTCGTCTGCCGATCCATACCGTTGCTGGTGCAAGTCTCATGGGCACCTTTATCACCTCGGTAGCTGGTGTTGTTTTTTTTCAAATCTTTTCCAGTTCACCACTGGCAGCCATGCAACAGGTTGCCCCGGACTATAGGCTCGGCCTTCTCTTTGGACTGGGTGGTGCAGTAGGCATTTACCTCGGAGCCAGGGCACAACGATTCTTTCCAGCCAGATTCATAAAAACAATCCTCGCCGCCGGTCTGTTTTTCACAGCCATAAAATACCTCTTTTTTAGCTAGTTAGAAAAAGAGAAAGGCGAGTGATATATGCGCGTCCAGAAGAAAAGAAAACTCTTTTTGATTCCTGCACTTTTCCCATTGACAGTGGTACCGTGATTGTGTAGGTTGCCCCGGTCTTTGAGGGAGAGGCAGTTTGCAAAACGCGCC
>CAYPEU010000077.1:0-12676 GCA_964409855.1 uncultured Desulfocapsa sp. | reverse complement strand
TTGAAATTGTTGGTGCCGGGACCAGGAATCGAACCAGGGACACACGGATTTTCAGTCCGTTGCTCTACCGACTGAGCTATCCCGGCACCTTATGTGCTGTGCTATCTACACAACATTCGCTTGGGTGTCAACAGATTTTGTCTTTTCAAAGCCTAATCTAAGAGAGACCCGTTAAAAGTCTAGTTCGAGATAGCCAAATAAACGCTTCTTCTACAAAGCGTGTAAATTTTCAGTTAATCCAAAGAAAGGGAAAGACCATCCAGGCTACTGGCGGATTTTTCTTTTTCAGCACCGGGATTGTCGTCCAATGCGTCAAGATCCAGGTCTATATTCAACCCGCCTAGATCATCACTCTTGGCTCCAAGATCTGCCTCTGACAGATCAATATCATCCAGAGAAAGAGACTGAACAGCCGCATCGGCTTCGACCTTATCACCGCCCAGGCCAAGGTCAAGATCCAGACCGTCTAGATCCAGACTCTCATCAAGGCTCATCTCGTCGTCAAGGGACAGGTCCATTCCACTGCCGGAGTCAGTAGGACTGACCCGCTCTCTTACAGGAGATGCCAGATCGGAAATATCGGCCAACTCATCGGGAACAGGCATGGAGGCCTGGGGCTCCTGCTCAGACACAGAGGACACAGCAAAAGCGTCTTCGTCCTCCTCATCATCAATGTCAAAATCAAAGCCTTCTTCGTCAAACTCTTCATCGGCTTCAAGCTGAAATTCAACCCCTCCGTCTTCCTCCACCACTTCTGCTATGGCGATATCGGCCTCATCTTCATAGCTGTCAGCAAAGCTGATTTCTTCACCTTCATCGCTGAGGACATCCAGATCCGGGTCAATAAATTCAAATTCGCCCTCTTCAACTTCTTCCAACTGAGAATCCGCCTCAACATCACTCTTTTCAGGCACACGGAGAAACGAAGGTGCGACTGCATGATAGGTTGTTCCTGCGATCTCAACTCCTTCTGAAATGTCCTTCTTGCACTTCAGACAAGTATCCATATGATCAAATGAAATATAACCACATTTAGGACAACGCATAATTTAGTTCCTTTCTCTGGACTGGTGTTCTCTTCATCTTTTTGGCTACAGAAAAAAGATGGCGGCGGCATTTACTCACTACACAATTGTCAGTATGGCACACTTTTCCTGTAAGAATCAAGAAATTTCGTAACTATTCAGATAGATGCAAAAAGCATGCAACACGCTCGAAATGGAACTATTGAGCACGATTCGATCAGGTCTGCCAATCCATTCCGATATCACAGGATGGGGCCGAATGGGTAAGCGCGCCAATGGAGATGATATCCACACCAGTGGCTGCTATGGCGGCCACTCTCTCCAGATTCACTCCGCCGGAAGCTTCAATCAACGCCCTGCCGTCGATCAAGGCCACTGCCTGTTTCATGCTTTCCAGGTCCATATTATCGAGCATGATAATATCTGCGCCGCAGTTCAGACATTCACGAACCTGATCCAGGGTGTCTGTCTCCACCTCGATGCGGATGGTGTGAGGAATGGTCTCCCGCAGGATCTCCACAGCTTTACTCAGAGAACCGCAGGCAGCAATGTGATTATCTTTAATCAGGACCCCGTCGCTGAGGTTGAAACGATGGTTGTAGCCGCCGCCTGCCCGTACCGCATATTTTTCCAGCATCCGCAGACCCGGAGTAGTCTTGCGGGTATCGGTAATACGAACAGGATAGAGCTTCGTCTTTTCCACAAATTGCGCAGTAAGCGTTGCAATACCGCAAAGACGCTGCAGCAGGTTGAGGGCCACCCGCTCGGCCTTGAGCAGATCAACCACGGAGCCGCTCACCGTGAGCAGGCTCTCCCCTGCAGCAACCATACTCCCGTCAGCCACAGATCCACTTATCTGGATTTCCGGGTTCTGCAGGCGAAAGACCTCACCAGCCACGCTTTCGGCTCCGGCGGCCACCAGAGGCTCTCTGGCCACAAGGCGGGCACTCCCCTCCTCACCCCGGGTAAAAAGCGACTCACTACTGAGATCGCCATGCCCGATATCTTCCCGGAGGAAGGAGCGAAGCAGACGATGCAGTTCAGACCTATCCAATTTTCTCCAGCCTCCTTTCCGACTCTGCCACCTTGGCCAGCTTGGCCTCAAGCTCCGCCTTTTTCCCCTGTTCTTTTTCTACAATTTCAGCAGGGGCATTGGCCAGGAATTTTTTATTGCCAAGTTTGCCGTTGATCTGTTTGAGTGACACCTCGATCTTCTTCCGTTCACGGCCCAGCTTTTCCCGCTCCCTGTCCACATCCACCAGCCCCTTGAGGGGAACATACATCTCTATATCCTGGTATATATAGGTGGCGGCATCGTTTAGCTTTGTACCTTCAGCCTCGACAGTGAGAGATGCAAGACGGGTCATGGAAGAGATCGCTGCACTGAAGGAGCGGATAAGCTCACCCTTTTCCTGATTATCACAGAGGACAAAAGCATCGATTTTGGCTGAAGGATGGACATCAGCCTCTGAACGGATATTACGAATCCCGGTGATCACTCCCATGAGTAGCTCCACCTGGCTCTCCGTCTCCTCATCCTGCCACTCTTCCACTGCCACTGGATAATCGCCTGTCATCAGCACCGGGCGATCACCGGGGAGCACACTCCAGATCTCTTCGGTGACAAAGGGTGTGATGGGATGGATGAGCCTCAAAATGGTCTCCAGGACATGAAGCAGGACACCTCTTGCCTGATCCCGAACTTCCTCGTCCTGACTGAAGAGATCAGCCTTGATCCATTCCAGATACCAGTCACAGAATTCATGCCAGACAAACTGATAGAGCACAGAGGCTGCATCGTTGAAACGGTACTCATCCAGAGCCCGGCGTACATCAGCCGTGGTCTTCGAAGTACGGCAAAGGATCCATTGATGAACCAGGGGCAGCTCGTTATGTTTCTCCACCACCCGGGTAATAGTCGCATCACACTCTTCCACATGCATGAGGGCAAAGCGTGCCGCATTCCAGATCTTGTTGATAAAATAGCGATACCCCTCGATCCTCTCCTCATCCAGCTTGATCTCGCGCCCCTGGGCGGCAAAGGCGGTGAGGGTAAAACGCATGGCATCTGTTCCGTACTGTCCCATGATCTCCAGGGGGTCGATAACATTGCCGGTGGACTTGGACATTTTCTTCCCATGTTTGTCCCGCACCAAGGCATGGAGGTAGACATCTTTAAACGGCACCTCATCCATGAAATGGAGGCCCATCATCATCATTCGTGCCACCCAGAAAAAGAGAATGTCAAAGGAGGTGATGAGCACTGAGGTGGGATAAAAGAATTCCAGTTCTTTTGTCTTTTCTGGCCAGCCCATGGTGGAAAATGGCCAGAGGGCCGAGGAGAACCAGGTGTCCAGGACATCTGTTTCCTGTTCCAGGTCGGCAGAACCGCATTTTACACAGCTGTCAGGATCCACAGATTCCACCATCAACTCTCCGCAATCCTTACAGGTCCAGGCCGGGATACGGTGACCCCACCAGATCTGCCGGGAAATACACCAGTCACGGATATTATCCATCCAGGAATAAAAGGTGTTGTACCAGGTCTTGGGGTAAATATTGATACGCCCGTCACGCACAGCACCAACCGCCTTATCAGCCAGGGGACGAACCAAGACAAACCACTGTAGGGAGGTGGTGGGCTCCACCACTGTGGCACAGCGGTAACACTGGCCCACGGCATGGTCATAGTCTTCGATCTTGTCAAGAAATCCCTGGCTCTCCAGATCCTCCACGACCTTCTTTCGGCAATCAAAACGGTCAAGCCCTTCATAGGCTCCAGCCTTGTCGTTCATCACCCCGTGCTCATCCATGACCTTCATGATTTCCAGGGAATGACGGAGGCCGATCTCATAGTCATCACGATCATGGGCTGGGGTGACCTTCAGGGCCCCGGTACCGAAATCCTTCTGCACATGATGGTCAAAGACCACAGGAAGAGTACGGTCGGTAAGGGGGAGTTTGATCCCCACGTCAGCCAGGTGGCTGTAGCGTTCATCATCAGGATGCACGGCCACACCGGTATCGCCGAGCATGGTCTCCGGACGGGTGGTGGCCACCACCACATGACCGGAACCATCAGCAAAGGGATAACGAATATGATAGAGCTTACCCTTCTTGTCTTCGTGCTCCACCTCATCATCGGCCAGGGCCGTATGACAACGGGGACACCAGTTGACTATATAGTCGCCCTTGTAGATCAATCCTTCTTTATAGAGGCGGACAAAGACCTCACGCACGGACTTAGACAGCCCCTCATCCATGGTGAAGCGTTCCCGCTCCCAGTCACAGGAAGCCCCCGACCGCTTGAGCTGGTTGATGATGGTGCCGCCCTTATCCCGGCGCCAGTCCCAGATCCTTTCAATAAAGGCATCACGGCCCAGGTCGTGCCGTCCTTTGCCCTCGGTGGCCAGCTGACGCTCAACCACGTTCTGGGTGGCAATGCCTGCATGATCGGTACCTGGTACCCAGAGGGTATTATCCCCGCACATGCGGTGATAGCGTACCAGCACATCCTGCATGGTATTGTTCAGGGCATGTCCCACATGCAGGACACCAGTGACATTGGGAGGAGGAATAACAACGGAAAAAGAGGGGTTGCCCTCTTCCATGGCTGCCCGAAAGCAACCCTCGTCTGTCCAGCGCTGCAGCCATTTCTCTTCCACATTATCAAATTTGTAACTCTTGGCCAGGGTCTTGTCTGTCTCTCTATTTTTCATAAAACAACGACGTTATGTATAAGGTAAATGTTAGTTATTTTTAATCTGATCTTGCTGCTCTTTTTTTCACTTCTGCGGTTCAAAATTCCCTATTCGGCATCCAACATTCTCTTGAACAGCCCTAATCCCTTGCATTCCAGGGTTTTGGTAAAAAAATCTGTTCATAGATGCGCAGGGCATAGCGGTCTGTCATACCGGCGATAAAATCGCAGACACGACGGTGAGCCATCTCTTCACTGGTCCAGGACTGCTTTCCCAGGGAGTCCCAGGAATGACCGTTAAAGCGACCAAGTCCGTTTTCCATAAAATAGCTGTACAGATCCCGGATAACGCGCTGGGCCTTCTCAAACTCATTATGCACCCGATAGAAGCGGTACACATTTTCATAGAGAAACATCCTGAGATCCGTGATTGCCCCCAGCATTTTTTTACTGAGATGGAGCCTGCCGTCTCCTGCTGCCAGGGTCTCAACGATCAAATCCCGCACCATGGCACCGATTCGTTTGGAATGACGCTCTCCCACCACGACCCGAATGTCTGCAGGCAGATCGCCCTCTTTCAGAATACCGGCACGCAGGGCATCGTCCATGTCATGGTTGACATAGGCAATAATATCGGCCACACGTACCACTTGGCCCTCCAGGGTTTCAGGCAGTTCCGACTCATTCCTGGGAAAGATATCGTTGCGCCCCTTGGAATGTTTGACGATCCCATTGCGCACCTCAAAGGTGAGGTTCAACCCCCTGCCCCGGTTCTCCAAGAAGTCCACCACCCGCAGGCTGTGAATATAATGACGGAAGCCCCCTGGGTGAAGTTCGTTCAGGGTGGCCTCTCCGGCATGACCAAAGGGGGTATGACCCAGGTCATGTCCGAGGGCAATGGCCTCGGTCAAAGGAATGTTCAGGCAGAGAGCAGAGGCAATGGTCCTGGCAATCTGGGAGACCTCAAGGACATGGGTAAGCCGGGTTCGGTAATGATCTCCAGCAGGAGCCAGAAACACCTGAGTTTTGTGTTTTAGGCGACGAAAGGTCTTGGAATGGGTGATGCGATCCCTGTCACGCTGGAAGGGCATACGGATATCGCATTCGTCATCTTCCTCGGTGACCCTGCGCCCCGCAGTATTCTTATTCAAGGCTGCATAAGGAGAAAGGATCTCCTCCTCTCTCTCTTCCAGCTGCCGCCGGATGGAAGTCCCTACAACCGGTGTGTACGCCATAACTCAAGTCCAGTAAAATTCCAAAATTGTGAGATTTACAATGAATTCCCTTTTCTTACTCGTCCTGTCCGCTCTCTGCAAGGGGGAATATGGGTAATGATGGTGGATGAAGGGGGCAATAAGATTATTCTGAGGACCTTAACCGTTCCAGGAGCTGGGCAAGATGCATTACCTTGACCCTGCTCCCTGCAGCAGCCAAGCCCTGTTGCCATTGCATGAGGCAGCCGGAACAGGTGGAGGTAACCACCTCCGCCTGCAGAGTTAGGACATCTGCCACCAGTTGATCGCGGATGTGAGTGGAAAGATCCGGGTGGGCCACATGAAAGAGCCCTCCCTGGCCGCAGCAGCGTGGGCCGCCTGGCAAGTCCAGAAGATCTGCCCCACCGCTTTCCTGCAGCAGCTGCCGTGCCTGGTCAGGAGATGGAGAACCATGACGGAGATGACAGGGATCATGATAAAAGACGCGAAGTTTTTTTCCACCCTCCTCCTTTCCTCTATTTCTCCCCTTCTCCTTGCCTGCGAGAAAACCACTCAACTCCTTCAGGCGTGAGGATATATTTTCAGCACGCTGCTGCCACTCTCCCTGATCTGCAAAAAGTTCCGGATATTTTTTCAGATGGGCAAAACAGGAGGCACAGGAAACCAGGATATCTCCCTCTGTGGCTTCCAGGACTTGAATGTTCCTGCGTCCGCTCTTTCTGGCACCTTCCACATCTCCAGCCGCCCAGGACGCAAGGCCGCAGCAGGCAAGGTCATCAGGGAGTTTAAGGGAAAAGTCGAAATCGGCCAGCAGGGAGTGGCAGGAATGAACAATATCAGGATAAAGATAGCGGGCGGCACAGCCGGGAAACCAGGTGAGAGTTTCTCCGCCAGTCAAGACAGGCAGGGTCTGCTCTTGATCAGGGGAGGAAAAGGGTTCTTCCTCAAACAGGGCCAGCCGCAGCCTAAGCCCGGAATCCCTGGGGAGATGCTTCCCGAGCAACTTTTCTCCTGCCCGTCCAAGGATACGGAGTCCTTTCAGGCCTGCAGGATGATCGAGAAGCTTACGGGTCAGGAATTTTTCATAGCCGTGCGGCCCGGCAAGGGAGGAAAAGGTGGAACGGGCAGCCACCAGTTCCCGGCTGACAGTGATCTGCCGGGGACAGATTGCGGCACAGGCCCCGCAGAGCAGGCAGGCAGAAAAGATATTAACAAAGAGAGGACTGTTGTCAGTCAGCCCCATGGTCTCCAAGAGATGGAGTTTTCCCCTGGCGGTATGGGCTTCCCTGCCGCTTACCCGGTAAACCGGACAGACCGTCGAACAGGCCCCGCATTTTGCACAGCTAGACAAGGTGATAGCGCATCTCCTCCCCCTCAGCTGAATTTCCAGCCATCAACTTTCAACTATTCACTGTTAAGGGTGCCTTGAAACTACTTGGCCCAGAGCAGATAGGCCTTGATAAAGTCGTCCAGACCGCCGTCCAGCACCGCGTCCACATTGCCCTTCTCCACCTCTGTCCGATGATCCTTGATCATACGATAGGGCTGGAGAACATAGGAACGGATCTGGCTGCCCCAGGAGATATCCTTCTTGTCACCGTGCAGTCCCTCCTGCTGTTCTGCCTGTCTTTCCTTCTCCAGTTCATAGAGGCGGGAGGCCAGCATCTTCATTGCCATATCCTTGTTCCTGTGCTGGGAACGCTCATTCTGGCACTGGACCACGACCCCGGTGGGAATGTGGGTAAGACGGATGGCTGAATCGGTCTTATTGACGTGCTGCCCACCGGCCCCACTGGCCCGGTAGGTGTCGACACGCAGATCTTTATCATCGATTTCCACATCAAAGTTGCTATCGAGTTCAGGCATGACCATGACCGAGGCAAAGGAGGTATGGCGCCGACCGCTGGCATCAAAGGGCGATATTCGTACCAGGCGATGTATTCCCAGCTCCGAGCGCATATAGCCGTAGGCAAAGCGCCCTTTGATCATGATGGTAACACTCTTGGTTCCAGCCTCGTCACCGGGCTGCAGGTCCAGGATATCTACCTTAAACTCCTTGTTTTCAGCCCAGCGCAGATACATGCGCAGGAGGATGCTCACCCAGTCCTGCGCCTCGGTTCCACCGGCTCCGGCATGGATGGAGATGATCACATTGCTGGCATCATGCTCACCTGAAAACATGCATTCGAGCTCAGCGACCCCAATTGCCTCCTCCATGGCAGGCAGGGACAGGGCCACCTCGTTTTCAATATCAGTCTCTTTCTCCTCAACCGCCATCTCCAGCAGGAGCTCGGTCTCTTCCAGCTCTTCCCAGCCATTCTCCCAGTTCTTGATGATGTCCTGCAACTGTCCCAGTTCCTTCTGAACCCTCTGGGCTGTTGCCGCATCATCCCAGAACCCGGGCATCAGAGTCTGTTGTTCCAAACGCTCCAATTCATCTTTTCGCCTGGCGAGGTCAAAGATGCTCCTTCAAGGCCAGCATCCGGCCTTTCAGATCCTGCAGTTTCTGCTTGGAAACTGCGGCTCCTGTATCAATTGACATATCAACTACTCCGATTATTCTTTGTCTTTGGGTATCTTAAATAAAACAGCAATTATTCAAAGTGGCCTTATTCTCACTTCTCAAGTCCTAAGAGTGTTGGGCCTTGCACCTTGGTGCCACCCTACTCTCTCTTTCTTCCACGCCGCAGCAAGAGTCCTGCCCCCCCTAGAAGTGTTGCAACAAAACAGGCAGGAGCAAAGAGGTAGCCGCCGCGGACAAACACGGTCCGTTCCTCCATGAGCTGAACCTGACCGCTGGCTCCCCAGGGGACAAAGAGAGGGGACAGCTGCTGCAGTCGACCCAACGGATCGATAAATGCAGAGAAACCAGTATTTGCGGCACGAACCAGGGTCCGCCTGGTTTCCACAGCCCGGAGACGGGTCATGGCCAGACTCTGATAGGGAGCGCTGGAGCGGCCGTACCAGGCATCGTTGGTCATATTCACCAGAAGCGTTGCCCCTGCATCCACCCACTTCCTGGAAATATCCGGGAAGATGGACTCAAAGCAGACTAATACCCCAATCCGTGCCTTCTGACAAGCAGGGGCATCATGAATTTCTCCCGGACTGAAATCCCCCACCGCCTCCACCAGGGGTTCGAGAAATGGAAGAAAACGTTTTAAGGGTACGTATTCGCCAAAGGGCACCAGATGGGTCTTGGATGTCCGAGCAACAATGTCCCCCCTGGTATCAAAGAGCAGACTGGAGTTGAAGAACTCCACCTTTCCAGGCCTCGTACTCTCTTTCTCGTACCAGGGTGCCCCGGTCAACAGCATCACCTGTTCCTGGCTGACAAAGCGATGGATGGGAGCAAGGAGCGGGTGGGCAACAGGGTAAAAGGGCAGTGCCGTCTCAGGCCAGACCACCAACTCCGGCCTGGATGGTGCTGCCATCAACTGCTTACTCTGCTGAATATAGTCGACAACCGTTTGCTGCTGTCTGGCCGGAAGCCACTTCTGTCCCTGATCCACGTTGCCCTGGACCACTGCCACAACCATGGCCTCTTGTTTGGGATCCCCTGCCTTCAGCTGCTGCCAGCGGGTCACGGAATAGAGAGTCACCAGAAGCAGGAGGAGAGTGACTGGAAGCAGCAGCCTGGTTGCCACCTTGTTTTCACCTCTGTTCATGAGCATGAGGGCGAGAAGGGTGTTGACCAGCACGACCAGAAAGGTCATGCCGTAATGCCCCCAGATATCGGCCGACTGCAGCAATGCGGCTGCGCCGGCAAGTCCGTAGCCCAAATCCATCCAGGGAAATCCGCTGAACAGGAAGGAACGCAGCCAATCCAGGCCCACCCAGGCACAGGGCAACAGCCACAGACTGAGACTTGCAGGGAAACGGTGGACAAAAAGCATGGCCAACAGGGAAAAAACCATGACATAGAGTGCCATATAGCAGGCAAGAAGCAGCAGTGCAGGGACAGAGAGGAACAGAGGGAGTCCGCCGTATTGGCCAAGAACGATAACGATCCAGTAGAGCTGCAGAAGAAAGTGGCCTGTACCGGCAAGAAAACCCAGGCCTAAAGCCTGGCGTCTGCTTCCGCTGCAGACACAAACAATCAGAGGGACGCAGGCAATCCCAAGCAGAGGCCAGAATCCGCCTCCACCTGGAAGTGCAAGCCAGAGGAGAAAGATCGTGGCACCCGCTGCTGACACTCTGGTGCGGGCCGTCACCCCCTTCACTCCTTAGCCTTTTCCATGGGCAATCGGGTAACCCGTATCAGATCGATCTGACGGTTCGTGGCACTGAGTACGGTGAAACGCAGCCCCTCCGCATCCACCTCGTCGCCTGCCACAGCAAGACGGCCCAGAAGAAAGATAACCAAACCGCCGATGGATTCATAAGTCCCATCGGGCATGCTTACTCCAAATCGATCTTCAATCACTTCAATGTCGGCCTGGGCCTTCACCTGAACACTCTCTTTATCGATTTCCTGAAGCAGGTTTCTGACAACATCAGACTCATCATCTATCTCGCCGACGATTTCCTCAAGGATATCTTCCAAGGTGACCAGGCCGCGCACAGTCCCGAACTCATCGGCAACGACAGCCACGTGGACTTTCCGCTTCTGAAACTCACGCAGCAGGTCAACGATGGGTTTTCTCTCATCAATGACATAGGGCAGATTCAACAACTCAGCAATTCCAGTTTCACGATCCCCCCGGGCACAGATCTTGAGCAGGTCCTTGGCGTGCAAGATACCGATGATACTATCGGGATTCTCACGATAAATGGGGATGCGGGTAAAACCCTTATCAATGACCAGACCCACCAGCTCACTGACAGGAGTAGATTCCTCAGCACTGATGATCTCGGTGGAAGGGGTCATCACCTCCACAACCAGGGTATCGTGAAAATCGAATATGGAGTTGATCATCCGCTCTTCAAGGGAGGATATCAAGCCCTGTTCTTCACCCTCTTCAAGAAGTTCCTGGATTTCCTGTTCCAGGTCCTCGGTGGTCTCCGGAGTACGTCCAAAGGGGAACAAGCCAGCAAGTCGCTGCAAAAAACTCTTCTGTCCGTTCGTGGTTGCAGGGGCGTCTATTTTTTTCTTTTGTCATTTTTTCCAGGAAAATATTTCAAGTTTTCGGGCTGGTTACAAAGAGCTCAACAATGATATCATGGCACTGTTCTGACCCAAAAACACATTTTCTCTTTTCTAATTGCTATCATATGACTATAGTAGGGATTATTCATTATTGTTGCCAGAAAAATTGTCATCTTACTATTTTTTTGAATTATATGCAGGTGCGAAAGAGAAAAACACTCTTCTCTTTCGCACCTGTCTTTTAATAAGAGGAACAAGTTGGAAGGAAAGGTACTTATTGCAAACCGGGGCGAAATAGCCATCCGCATCATGAACGCCTGCAAAGACCTCGGTCTTGACTATGTGGTTGTCTATACCGATGCAGACAAAGATTCGGAGCATGTTCAACGTAACATCACCAGCGGTCTTGACCAGAATGCCTGGCGTATTACCAGCTACACAGAGCCCAACGATCTCTTTGCGGTGGCCGATCACACCTGGTGTACAGCCATCCATCCGGGATATGGTTTTTTCTCTGAAGACTTTCGTTTTGCCAGACGGGCCACCATCCGTGACCGCTCCCTCATCTTCATCGGGCCCAGCTGGGAGGTCATCAAGAATCTTGGTGATAAAATCAACACCAAGCGGGTGGCAAACCAGTTGAAAATCCCTACCATTCCAGGAACAGACAGCCCCATCTACAACGAGATGGACGCAGAGGAGATAGCCCAGCACCTCATGGCTGACCAGCGAGCCCAGGGCATAAAAGACCCCTCTATCCTGGTAAAAGCGGCTGCCGGAGGCGGCGGCATGGGTATTGAAGAAGTAACCGAGATCGAACAGTTTCGCCGCATCTACCGCCAGGTGCAGAGTTATGCCAAGCGCCAGTTCGGCGACGGTGGAGTGCTCATCGAACAGTGCCTCACAGACTACAATCACCTGGAAGTCCAGCTTCTCTGCTCCCAGCATGGCGAACGGATCCACTTTGGCTCCCGGAACTGCACCATCCAGTCCACGGGCCGTCAGAAAAGGGTGGAGGCAGCTCCAGGCTTCCATGCATCCTGTTTCGACTATGACTTTGACGAGAAAAAAGTCCTGGACCAGGTTGTGGACTATTCCCTGAAACTGGCTGCCCATGTTCGCTACGACAATGTGGGCACCTGGGAATGGATTGTCTCCCGTTCCGGACAGCCCTATCTCCTGGAGGTCAACACCAGGATCCAGGTGGAAAACGATGTCTCGGCCCGTATCAGCTACCTGGACGACACCCACCCCAACCTGATCCGGGAACAGATCCGGCTAGCCCTGGGGGAAAAAGTCGGCTACAAACAAAACAGTGTGGAATTTAAAGGAGCCTCCATCGAGCTGCGCATTGTGGCCGAAGACACCCAGCGCGGCTTTGCCCCCTGGATCGGCACCATCACCGAATTCACCTTTCCCGAGCATGAGTGGTCAGTGGTCTATTCCCATGTCCCCTTTGACCGCGCCTACACCATCCCCAGTGAGTACGATCCCAACCTGGCCCTGGCCCTGGTCTGGGGAGAGAACATGGATGAAGCAAAAAAACGGGCTGGTCAGTTTATTGACGAGGTAAGCATCAAAGGCCAGGACTCTCAGGGGAAAACTCCATCTCTTGGAGACCATGGGGCTGACTGACAACAGTCCTCTC
>CAYPEU010000076.1:2429-12786 GCA_964409855.1 uncultured Desulfocapsa sp. | reverse complement strand
ACGCTAAAAAAGAACCCATTACTTTATGGGCATGATGAGTTATTGTGGTACCAGAATCGACACGTTGATTTTATCGTCGTCCAATAATTCATTGATAAATAGTGTTTCAAAACGGCTTGAGGACAACATGCCAGATTTTATATCTACACCTGCACATACCTTTCATATTCCAGTAATGGGTACAGGATTTACCATCGACACCCCATTGCGAGTTGCCAAATACGGTATATCTTCGGCAATATCCCTTGTGGATGATGTCCTGATCGAACAGATGCGAAAGTTTCATTGCCAAAAAGAAGGTGAACCATATGAAGAAATCTCGAATCACAGTGAAGATGCCCGCGCGCACCGTATTACCTCATATCTAAATCTCATTGACCGCTTATTGCAACGTCAGGTCAAGGAATTACAAAGCTCACCATTTGAAAAAGGCAGCGAGATTACCAAGTACTATGAGATGCTGCCTGAAAATGCTCCCCTGAAAAAGTTATATCAAGACATGCTTGCAATGTCCGATGCTTCTCAACAGAGCTCGGTGCAGGATATGCTGCGCACGAAAGCCATTCCCGGGAGCATTGATGTGAATATAATGACCAAACTGGATCGAGATCATTACCGAAATGGAGAGATGTTGCCACCAATTCACTCCGATGCCATGTCCGCCCTGCGTGGTTTTGCACAAAGCACTCTTTCTGCGTCCATAATCTTCTCAGCCGGAATTAATAAGCGACTCTACAGGTATATGACCGAATTCAAGGATTTTTTCCCTGACCAACATGGCAAAATAAAAAAGAAAATTATCCTCAAGGTAAGTGACCACCGGTCATCTGAAATACAGGGTCGTTTTCTGGCCAAACTTGGGTTATGGGTATCAGAGTTCCGCATTGAATCAGGCCTTAATTGCGGTGGACACGCTTTTGCCTCTAAAGGATTTCTCCTGGGTGTGGTTCTGGAGGAATTTAAAAAGAAAAAAAATAACCTCCTTGAAAAACTCGTCCCCCTGTATACGAAAGCCCTGTCTGCAAGAGGAGAGGTTGAAAGCCCTCCCCCCGAAAACTTTCACATCACAGTGCAAGGTGGTGTGGGTACCGCTGACGAACATCAGTTTCTGCTGGAATATTATGGGGTTGACAGTGTGGGCTGGGGTACACCCTTCATGCTTGTCCCAGAAGCAACCTACATGGATGACGTCAATCTGCAACGACTTATGCGCGCCTCAGGAGAGGATGTTTTTCTGAGTAACGCCTCCCCGTTGGGTATTCCGTTTTGGAACCTGCGAAACTCATCAAGTGAAGAGGCACGCCGTGCTCGAATCGAAAAAGGCAGACCAGGATCACCCTGCCCCAAACGTTTTGTGAGCACCTCCACAGAGTTTACCAAGAGGCCGATATGCCTTGCCTCCCATGCCTACCAGAAAAAGAAACTTCAGCATCTGCCGGAGGAAGGCCATTCCCAACAGGCCCTTACTATTATAAAAGAAAAAGTATTGGCCAAATCATGCATCTGTCATGATCTTGCCGGTAACGCAACATTGAAACTCGGCATCGATCCTGATGCCACACCTGCAGTTTGTTGTGGCCCCGGGATTGTTGATTTCTCAAAAATTGCGACCCTGGAGGAAATGGTAGGCCATATATACGGACGGCTGTCACTTTTGACATCCAGCGAGCGCCCCCACATGTTCATCCGCGAACTCAGCCTGTATATCGATTACCTCCGCAAAGAAATAGATTATTTCCCGGTTGGACTTTCCTCTAATACCGGCTCCTATTTACAAGGAATGAGAGAAAACCTTCTAAAAGGCATCGAATATTATCAAACACTCTCCAGCCAGCTTGTTGAAGATTGTCGCGGCAAGTTTCTGACGGAATTAAAAAAAATGCAGACAGCATTAGAGCCGTTATCCGTCGAAAACACAGGCCGTTAGGGCAGCTACTTCTTCAAACCCGGCAACTCAGCATATAAGCGTTCTGAGTCCCTCCTGGCCTATCATCGAAGATCCCCGTCCGTCAGGCTGATCTCTGCCGGAACAGAAAGAGTATTGACAATAGAGCCAGCCGGGCTTCGTTAAAATTTCCGTATCATACTGTAGCCCACGAGTCACCCCTGCAAACCATACAAAAAATTTGGACTTAACGGAAAGCCCCCCCCTTCTTTCCGACTATTCTTCCACTTTTTTCACCTGACCAGCGTTCGTTGCTTGACAGAATATTTTTTTTTAAGTATTTTTTATCCTTTTTCGATTGTATTTTTCCAGTTTGGGTCCTGTGGGTTGCACCCACGAGACAGACATGGAAAGAAAATAACTTTTATTGATTATAAACTAAACTGTTATCCTGGAACGGATCATAAAAACGATCGCCTGACATGTTTGACAATCTCACAGACCGGCTGGAAGGAGTATTCAAGAAACTCCGCGGCACCGGAAAATTAACTGAAGAGAATATCCAGGAGTCCATGCGTGAAGTGCGTATGGCCCTTCTCGAGGCGGATGTCAACTTCCAGGTTGTCAAAGACTTTATCGCCAAGGTATCGGAAAAGTCGGTGGGGCTGGAGGTTACCAAGACCCTCTCGCCTGGACAACAGATCATCAAGGTGGTTCATGAGGAACTTGTTGAGCTCCTCGGCGGAAACACTGAACAGATCCGCCTCGATGGACGCCAGCCAGTAACAATCATGATGGCAGGTCTTCAGGGATCTGGTAAAACCACCACCTCCGGCAAGCTTGCAAAGATGCTGAAGGAGAAAGGGCGGAAGCCCTACCTGGTGCCTGCAGACATCTATCGCCCGGCAGCCATTGACCAGCTCCAGGTACTGGGGGACAAACTGGAAATCCCGGTTCACCCCTCCAGCGCCGACACCAAGCCGGTGGAGATCTGTCGACAGGCCATGGAAGCGGCCGACCAAAAAGGCTATGACACCCTGATCTTTGATACGGCTGGTCGTCTGCATGTGGATGAAGAGCTCATGGACGAGCTCAAGGATATCCAACGCAGCATCCAGCTTTCTGAGATACTCTTTGTTGCAGACGCCATGACCGGGCAGGATGCCGTCACCGTGGCAGATAAGTTTAATCAGGATCTTGAAATCAGTGGTGTGGTCCTGAGCAAGATGGAAGGTGACGCCAGGGGCGGTGCCGCACTCTCCATCAAGAATGTCACCGGTAAGCCCATCAAGTTTGTGGGTATCGGTGAAGGGCTTGACGCCCTGGAAGTATTTCATCCCGACCGTATTGCCTCCAGAATCCTGGGCATGGGTGATGTCCTCACCCTGATTGAGAAGGCTGAGGCGGTCGTTGATAAGAAAGAGGCCGACAAACTGGCCAAGAAACTGAGGCAGTCCACCTTTACCCTGGAAGATTTTCTGGACCAGATCCAGCAGATCAAGAAAATGGGCTCCCTGGATCAGATTCTCGGAATGATTCCCGGGGTCAACAAGCTTAAACAATTAAAAGACGCACCCAAGCCTGATGAGAAAGAGCTGGCCAAGACCGAGGCCATCATCCGCTCCATGACCAGGAAGGAACGTCAAAACCATAAGATCATCAACGGGAGCCGCAGACAGCGTATTGCCAGCGGCTCCGGAACCTCGGTCTCGGATGTGAACCGCGTTATCAAAAGTTACGCGGCCATGCTCAAGATGATGAAGAAGATGCGCGGAAAACCCGGTCTCGTCACCGGTAAAAAGCGTCGAAAAATGCCCAAGGGCATGCGAAGATAACTATTTTTTTGCCGTAACGGCAGGAAATGAATGGCATAAGCCTGATACATGGAACCCTGAATAGAGGTTCCACCTAACCCGGAGGATATATCTGGAATGGCAGTTCGAATTCGTTTAACCAGACTTGGCAGGAAGAAAAAACCTTTCTATCGTATTGTTGTTGCTGACAGCCAGTGCAGTCGTGATGGAAAATTTCTGGATGTGGTCGGTACCTATGATCCCCTTCAGGATCCTGTCGTCGTAAAAATTAATGACGCAAAACTTGAGGACTGGCTGGGAAGAGGTGCTGTCCCCTCCACGACCGTGAAGAGCCTTCTGAAAAAAGTTCCGTCAGCTGAGTAACAGATTATGCAGGAACTGATCACTTTTATTGCCAGATCACTGGTGGACAATCCCGATGATGTGCAGGTGACTGTCACAGAGGAAGACGATACCATCCTGGTGGACCTGGCAGTTGCAAAAGACGATCTTGGGAAAGTGATCGGAAAACAGGGCAGAACAGCACGGGCCATGCGCTCCCTGCTTTCTGCTGCTGCCGGAAAGGAAGACAAAAAATCTCGTCTCAATATCCTGGAATAACTTCCGGACAAGATGACAAAGAGATTTTTCTTTCCGACAGAGGAATATGTGCTGATCGGAAAAATTGCCAAGGCCCACGGGTTAAAGGGTGAGGTGAAGATCATTTCCTTTTCCGGCCAGCCGCAAAATATTAAAAAGTACAGACACTTGGTTCTGGTTACAGAACAGGGAAGACTCTCCCCTCCTTATTCCGTCACAAAATCACGGGTTGGGAACAAAGAGGCCATTGTCTTACTCGACGGTGTTACTGATCGCAGCAGCGCAGAAGAACTCTGTCAATGCGGGGCCCTTGTACGCAAAAAAGAACTTCCGCAACTCCATGGAGAGGAATTCTATCTCCACGAACTGGAAGGACTCCGGGTCACCACTGACGAAGGTCGGTTTCTTGGCAGAGTCCACTCCTTTCTCGACAACGGGGCACAGGACATTCTTGTGGTAAGGGGTGGAGATGAAGAGTTTTTAATCCCTCTCATCCCCGGTATGATTGCAGAGCGAAATGCGGAAGAAATAATTATTGCACCGCCGCCGGGTCTTATTGATATCAACTCCGGTGAGGATGGACAGGGGGATACTCCCCTGTGATTTTTGACATACTGACCATCTTTCCAGATCTCCTTGAGTCGCCGCTGAATGAATCGATCATTCGCCGTGCCAGAGAGGCGGGTCAGGTCCGGATCGAGATCACCAACATCCGGGACTTTGCTGAAGACAAGCACTCCATGACCGATGACAGGCCCTTTGGAGGTGGTGAGGGTATGGTCATGAAGCCGGAACCACTGACTGCAGCGCTGAAGGCGGTCAGGGACAAAAACAAACCTGGTCGTGTGGTCCTGCTGAGCCCCCAGGGACGACCCTACAGTCAAGAAGTGGCTGAGGAACTAAGCAGGGAAAAGCATCTGATTCTGGTCTGTGGTCGCTATGAAGGGGTTGACGAACGGTTCAGGGCAGCTGCAGTGGATGACGAAATATCCATCGGTGACTACATTCTCACTGGTGGAGAACTGGCAGCCATGGTCATCATCGATTCAGTGACCAGACTGCTGCCTGGAGTTCTGGGATGTGCGGACTCTGCTGAAAAAGATACCTTCAGCAGACAGTTATTAAAACATCCGCAATATACCAGGCCAAGAGAATTTGCAGGCCAGGAGGTACCGGAGATACTGCTTTCCGGAGACCATGAACGGATTGAGAACTATCGCTTTCTTGAGTCTGTCATCAGGACCATGGATCGTCGGCCTGATCTCCTGCAAAAAGAGGAGTTCAGCAAGGAGGAAATCAAGATCCTGAAAAAGCATCAGCTCTATGATAAAGTAAAAACCTTGCAGAATGAGCACTGAATGTGAGCAAGACAGGGATTGACATTGTTCTTGTTCACCACCCGGTGATCAATAAAGTTGGAGAGACTATCGGTTCGGCTGTGACCAACCTTGACCTCCACGACATTGCCCGGGCTGCAAAGACCTTTGGTGTCGACAACTACTATATTGTCACGCCATATACAGACCAGCAGGAACTGGTCAACGAGATACTGTTGCATTGGAAAAGCGGTCATGGGGCAACTTACAACCCTGCCCGCAAAGAGGCTCTGGAACTGGTAAATGTTGCAGACAGCCTGGAAGCTGTCATCAACAGGATCACTGCCATGCGCGGAAGCAAACCGCTCCTGCTCACCACCAGTGCCCAGAGACAGGACAAGAGCCTGAGTTACAAGAAAGCCCGAGACAGAATCAAAGAAGGAAAACAGATGCTTCTCCTCTTTGGCACGGCCCACGGTCTGGCCCCGCAGGTCATGGACATGGCAGATTACACCCTGCCGCCTGTTGGGGGCCACACAGATTACAATCACCTTTCCGTGCGTTCGGCTGTATCGATCATCCTTGATCGACTGCTGGGCAACCGGGAAGAATAATTGATGGTGTTGTAAAAACGAAGCAGGAGCTCTTTTTTACTCAGCCTCTGGAATTTTTCATTTTTACAATTTATCAACAACTTGAAATAAAAAAGAATAACCAAGCAGCATAACCGACAAACAACGGAATACAATTATGAGCACAATTATCGACAGAATTGAAATGGAGCAGATGCGTCAGGATCACCCGGATTTTCGTCCCGGCGATACCGTGAAAGTCTACATTCGCATCATCGAGGGCAGCAAAGAGCGTGTCCAGATCTTCCAGGGCGTAGTCATCAAACGCAAAAAAGGGAAGATGGATGCTTCCTACACCGTTCGCAAAATGTCCCACGGTGTCGGTGTTGAAAAGACCTTTGCCCTGCATAATCCACGTATAGAGAAAATCGAGGTTGTCAGCCGCGGCCGCGTCCGTCGTTCACGCCTCTACTATCTGCGTGACAGACGTGGTAAAGCCGCCCGTATCCGCGAGCGCGGTCTTGTCCGCTGAGACAAGCCACAAAGCATCATCTCAGCAGAGGGCAGAAGAATTTCTCTCCCTGCTTGCCTCTCCTCAGGAGGGCAACTTTCATTTCGAACGAAACCTGCAGCAACAGGGCTACTCTGTTGTTGCAGGTCTCGATGAGGTCGGCAGAGGACCACTGGCCGGACCAGTGGTTGCCGCCGCAGTCATTCTTCCCAAAGAGTGTCAGCACTCCCTCTTTCTCGACTCGAAAAAACTCTCCGCCAAAAAACGAGAACTCCTCTGCACCCATCTTCACGAGATACCAGCCCGTATCGGAATCGGTATTGTCTCCCATCAGACCATAGATCAGATCAATATCCTTCAGGCCTCTTTGCTTGCCATGCAGCATGCCGTCAATGACTTGACAAAACAGAACCATACCCCTGATTTTCTTCTCGTGGACGGCAAGTTTCCCGTTCCACTGCCAACTCCTCAGCAGCCACTGATTAAGGGCGAAACCCGTTCCGCATCCATTGCTGCCGCCTCTATTGTTGCCAAGGTGACCCGTGACCGGATGATGGAAGAGATCCACCAGCAGTTTCCCTGCTATAATTTTAAAAAAAACAAGGGCTACCCGACAAAGGAGCATCGTCAGGCTGTCCGAGAACATGGGATTTCCCCCTATCATCGCCTGAGCTTTAGAGGAGTGAAAGAGTTTGTCTGAGGCACAGATCAACCTGGGAAAACAGGGTGAAGAGTTGGCTGCAAGCTATCTCAAAAATCTGGGTTTCTCTCTCATTGAGCGAAATTACAGGCAAAAAACAGGAGAAATTGATATCATAGCCCGTGATGGTGACTGCCTGGTCTTTGTGGAGGTGAAAACCAGAAAGGGGTTGCTCTTCGGTCAACCTTTTGAGGCGGTAAGCACTCAAAAGCAGGGTCAGCTTTCAAGGGTTGCCCTGGACTACCTGAGTCGAAATAAGCTCCTTGACCAGCCTGCCCGCTTTGATGTTGTTTCCATACTGCTCCCGGATAACGGCGAGGCTGACATTGAACATCTTGCCAACTGTTTTGAATCGACAATAGATTTCTGATTTGCGGTGTGCAGTCCAAGAACAGAATAGCTCTCATACCTTTTACAAAACATTTACCTACCATGCTTCCTCTTGCCATAACCATGGGCTGTCCTGCAGGCATAGGTCCTGAGATCATCCTCAAATATTTCACTGGCACCCACGATCATGGGCGTCAGGCCACGGTGGTGGTTGGAGATTGTGCTGTCCTCAACTATTATGCAGACAGGTTGCATTTTGATGTTACCATCCGCCCCTGGACACCTGGCAACCCGGTTGCAATTGGCAATGACGTTATTCCTGTCCTTGAATCATCCAAGCTTTCTCCCCTTGCAATCCACCCGGGACAACCTTCCAAAGAAACGGCAGTGGCCATGGCCGATGCCATTCTCACTGCTGTACGCTGCATCCAGGAATCTGTTTTCTCTGGTCTTTGCACCTGCCCGATCTCCAAAAAGGCACTGCAGGAAAGCGGACATCACTATCCAGGCCATACCGAAATGCTGGCCGCCCTTACTGGTTCCTCCAGTCAGGTGATGATGATGGCAGGCAGTTCCCTGCGTGTTACCCTGGCAACCATCCACTGCAGTCTTGCTCAGGTCCCTGCACTGCTGCGCCAAGAATCGCTGCTCGACCTTTTCACTATCACCCATCAAAGCCTGCAGGTCGATTTCGCCATTACATCACCCAGAATAGCCGTTGCTGCCCTCAACCCCCATGCTGGAGAAGAGGGAATGTTTGGCAGAGAAGAAGAGCAGATCATTGTTCCCGCAATGGAAAAGGCAAAAAAGAGGGGAATGGACTTGCACGGCCCCTTTCCCCCTGATACCATCTTTTTAAAAGCCGCACAGGGTGATTATGATGCTGTGGTCTGCATGTACCATGACCAGGGGTTGATTCCCTTTAAGCTCCTCCACTTCAAGGATGGAGTCAATGTCACTCTCGGTCTTCCCATTGTCCGGACTTCCGTTGATCACGGCACCGCCTATGATATTGCTGGCCAAGGCATAGCTGACGTGGCAAGCCTGGTGGCTGCAGCAGAGCTTGCCAACACTCTGGCTGCCAACCGTTCCAGTGCCAACCAGCCCCCCCCGGTTTCAGCAACTTAAGGATTTCACATGTCATTACAGAGAAACGGGTTACTCATTGTTTTTGAAGGAACGGACGGAACCGGGAAATCTACCCAGCTTCAGCTTCTGGCACAGACCCTTCAAGAAAAAGGGCTGCCCCTGGTGATCACCCGTGAGCCCACTGATGGTACCTACGGGAAACAGATTCGAGAGCTCTATGCGAATCGAGACACCGTCAGCCGGGAAGAAGAGCTTAACCTCTTTCTTGCCGATCGCAGAGAACATGTGGATCAGATTTTAGTTCCGGCCCTTCAGAGCGGAAAAATCATCCTCTGCGACCGCTACTATCTGTCAACCGTTGCCTATCAGGGTGCTGCCGGGCTGGATCCGGCCCACATTCTTGCCCGCAATGACTTTGCCCCGGTCCCGGACCTGGCCCTGCTCTTTCATGCCCCCATTCAAACCGGGGTCAACCGTATTACCCAGGGGAGGGGGGAAGAACTGAATGATTTTGAAAAAGAGGATTATCTCCGGCAGGTGGATGCCCTGTTCTCGCAAATGGATCTCCCTTGGATCCAGAGAATTGACGCAACGCGAAGCATTGAGGTCATTCGCCGCGATATCCTTAAACGTGTGCAACCTTTTCTTGAGAAACTGCAATGAGACCGGTATCTCGTTCTGTCACCTGCTCTCTTATTCTTTCCTGTATCCTGCTGCTTCTGCTGGGGGGATGTGCCACGTCCCCTCTTCCCGAGACATCAGTCGATAAACGCTTTATTGTTGACGAAGAAACAGTGCTTACAGAGGAACAGGCAGACCTTTCCTGCTCCTATTTTTATTTTCTCTGGGCAATCCACGCGGAAAACAACAAACGGTTCAGTGAGGCGCAGGAAGCTTATGAAAAGGCATTGATTTGCGATCCGGGCTCCCGCTATGTCCTGCACAAGCTTCCTATTCTGATGATCAAGATGGGAAAATACAAAGGGGCTGCCCAGTGGTTGCGGAAGATTATTGCAGACAATCCTGATGACATCAGCAACAGACTCCTCCTCGCCCACCTTGATGTCCGCAACAATGAAATGGAAGAGGCCGTCCAGCTGTACAGGGAAGTAATCCGTCTCAATCCTGAAGATGAAAGCATTCTTCTGCGCCTGGGTGTTCTTTACTCCCGACAAAATCGCCCCAGTGATGCTGAAAATTCCTTTAAGCAAGCTCTGGCCCGCAATCCTGAATCTCTCTTTGCCCACCTTTACCTGGCGCGCCTGGCCACCCAGACAGGAGATCTTGACACGGCAGGCGCGTGGTACGAAAAGGCGTTGGCTCTCCACTGGTCTGCCGATCTTGCCCTTGAGCTGGCTGAATTTTATGGCCTTTTGAAAAAGTACGATCGGGTGGAAGATCTGTATCGAACTGTCCTTGATCAGACCCCGGATGACGAACAGGCAAGCCTTGGACTGGTGCATACCCTGCTCCTCCAGGATCAGGAGGAAGCTGCCCTGAAGGAACTGCAGCGACTGCGAGAAGTCAGCGAAAATCCGCTACAGATAGACATGATCACCAG
>CAYPEU010000076.1:0-2329 GCA_964409855.1 uncultured Desulfocapsa sp. | reverse complement strand
AAGGCTACGCTGTTCTGCAGGAGGCTCTGGAGAGATATCCGGACAATGAGCAGCTCTACTTTGAATATGGCCTTCTCCTGGAACAGGAAGGAAAACAGGAGCAGGCAATAATCAGCATGGAAAAGGTCCTGGAGCTGCAGCCGAATCATGCAGAGGCCCTGAATTATTTAGGCTATACCTGGGCTGACAATAATGTGAATCTGGAAAAGGCGTTGGAGTACATTCAAAAGTCAATTGCCTTGAAACCGGGCAACGGATATATCCGCGACAGCCTGGGATGGGTCTATTTCCGGCTTGGCCAGCTGGACATGGCCGTCCAGGAAATTCTTGAAGCCCTGAAACTGGAGCCGAATGACCCTCATATCTATGAGCATCTCGGCGAAATCTATCACGCACAGGGGAAAGAGAGCGAAGCCCTCAAGGCATACCAAAAAGCTGAGGAACTCTTTGTGGATCAGTCTAAAAAACTTCGCATGCAGGAAAAGATTAATGAGCTTCAGGAAAAATAAAAGAGGACGGAGACAAATAACGCTTCTTTGGCCTGCTGTTCTTCTCTGTCTTCTTCTTGGAGGATGCGCCGAAAAGCACTGGAGCGAAACGCTTGAAGAGGAAGAGGCAGCAGAGGTTGCCCAAATCGTTTCCTTCATGCAGGAGGAAACCAGATCCTGCCCCAACAGCCTTGACGCCAATGTCCTGGTCTTCTGGAAGGATCCGCTTGCGGAACATGGAGTTGAAGGGTATTTGCAGATGCTCTCACCCTCTTTTATCAAATTCGTGCTCAGCAACCCTCTGGGTCAGCCGGTTTACGCCATTTCAACCAACGGCAAGACCTTTCAGTCCCTGGAGACTCTTCAGCGCAAACATATTCGAGGCAACATACGTTCCCTTGCCATCCGCAAGGAAATCCCTCCCATCCTCTTGAGCGGCGACTGGTTTGCCTACCTCGCCGGGCGCCTTCCTGAGCGGTTGGTAGAGGTGCAGGAGGTAAACCGCGACGCATCCAGCCAAACCGTCTGGCTGCATCTCCCTTCTCCGGGTTCTTCATTTGAAACCGAGAAGGCCTACGTGCATCTTGATCTGGAAAAAAGAGAGGTCCTGGGGTATCTGTTTCTTGATCAGCAAGGCAGGACCCTTGCTGAAATCGCCTATACAGGACAGCAAAATGGAACAGATCACTGCACTCCCAGAGAGAATATTGAGGTCAAGGGCCTCTCCTGGGGAGCTGAGCTGAGGATTGAATTGCAAGAAATCAGAACCGATACCCAATTCCAGGAGGAAGATTTTTCCTTACCGGTTCCCCCTGAATATGAGACTCAGCTCCAACCCTGATTAATTTTCAGGAGGGGTAGGTTGACTGGTGTCAAGGGCGTCGTAGGAGTTGACGATGACGACAAAGAGATTATCCTCTTTGAAAAAGACTTGCTGCAGATCATAATTCTTATTGGGAACAAGCTCAAGGATCACCTGGACCCGCAGAGGATCAGAAAGTTGCTCCACCCTGATACGATCCACGTACTTACCATGGCTGGCTAGGTCTCTTACCACTCCATCGGCCAGTCTTGTTCCGGGAAAATCGCAGACAATCCGGGGAATCCCTTCCTCCTCGCCACTCACCGTAGGAGGATAGAACCCATTGAGCCTGAAGAGGGCCATCTCCCCATTATTGGAGGCATTCTCAAAGGAAACCTCGCTCAGCAATGGGTCTGGATCAGGGCCGCCTGCAACCTCCGTCACTGCTGTCTCTTCTGCAACGGGTTCCTCGAGCGGAGCAGCAGAGGTCTGTGCCACCTCGTTTTCACTCTGGTCAACAGTTTCTGCTGCCTTCTCTGCAACCACTTCAGCCTCGACCGTCTCTTCCGGGGCTGCGGGCTGCGACAATGGTTCTTTTGCAGAAGTTGCCGAGCGTGCCGGTTCAGCAGGCTCTGGCAGCTGCGCAGCTGAATCTGCACCATGGAGGAGGATGGTCAGAATATTTTCCGTTTCATCAAACTTCTGCTCAAAATGATATTTACCGGGCGGAACAAGATCGATGACGACTCTGGTCTTGTCACTGTGTCTTCCCATGCGGATTTTTCGAACCATGGTACCGTCTGCGTCAATAACTGCCGGGACGCTCCTGGCCAGGCTTGTTTCCCGGAAATCAAACACTACGCGGGGTTTGTCGCTATTCAGGGCAAAAGACTTGGGGAGGTGCGGGCCATTGAGCTGAAAGGTCACAGATACACTGCTCTCATTCTCTTCCTGGTAACTCACTTTCTCGATCAGGGCATCAGCCGCTTGCGCCTGCCCGCAAAAAGCAAAAATCAGCAAAAAGACAGGCAGAGAAAAA
>CAYPEU010000075.1:0-12800 GCA_964409855.1 uncultured Desulfocapsa sp. | reverse complement strand
ACTGGCTGGCCTGAGTGAGCAGCTGCTTGCTGAAAACGAACAGGTGGCCAGGGATGCCTTCCAGCAGATGGCCAGAAGCGGTCACCAGATAGAACCACAAGAGGAACCGGAGTCAGCCCCTACCGGACAACCCCATTGGATCGAGCTGCCCTTTGAAGCCACGGCCATCTCAGCCCCGGCCATCCATGGAACAGCCACCAGCCTGCACTTGGATACAGGATCCTGGCGTACCCTGCGGCCGGTTATTGATCTGGAACGCTGCAGCCGCTGCGGTTTGTGTCACACCTATTGCCCTGAGGGGGCGATCAGCAATGACCAGGACGGCTATCCCTGTATCGATTACGGCCATTGCAAGGGCTGCCTGATATGTTTGGTGCAGTGCCCCCTGCATGCCATTGAATCCGTGCCTGAACAGGATCCATCATCCCACAACCGGAAAGAGGAGGAAGAGCAATGCGCAGACTCCTGACAGGGAATGGTGCTGCCGCCTGGGGGATGCGCTTGGCTGGTGCCGAATATATACCGGCCTTTCCCATCACTCCCCAGACCGAAATCATTGAGACCATTGGCAGCTGGATAGCAAGCGATGAGATTGATGCCCGCATGGTGACCATGGATTCCGAACACTCCATGATTACTGCGGCAGGTACAGCTGCTGCCACCGGAGTGCGGGTCTTTACTGCCACCTCCAGCCAGGGTTTGTTATATGGGATGGAGATGCTCTATGGTGTTGCAGGCTGGCGGGCTCCCTTTGTGCTGGTCAATGTTTCCCGCGCCCTGTCATCCCCCATCACCCTGGAACCTGATCATAATGATGTGCTGGCTGCAAGGGACTGTGGCTTTTTACAGATCCACTGCGCCACCTGCCAGGAGGTGGTTGACTGTATGCTGCTGGCCTACCGGCTTGGCGAAGATAAACGGGTACGCTTACCGGTTATCGTCAACCTGGACGGCTATTACCTTTCCTTTACCCGGGAACCGGTTGAGCTTCCTAAACAGGAGCAGGTCAATCGTTTTTTACCCGCCTATGATCTCCAGGCATCTCCAATCCGGGCAGGAGATCCTGTCTCACAAGGGGTTGCAGTCCTTGGCGGCTCCCAGTATTCCTATTTCCGTTATGAGACCCATTATGGTTCCCGAAACGGACTCACGGTTTTCAAAGAGATTGCTCAGGAATATGCTCAGCTCACGGGCCGTTCCTATTCGGCAGTGGAGGAATACCAGGCAGAAGACGCAGATATCGTCTTCTTCATGATCGGCTCCTTTGCCACCAAGGCCAAGGCCGCCATTGATCGCATGCGCGCAAAAGGTATCCGGGCAGGCCTGGTCAGGCCACGTTTGCTCCGCCCCTTTCCAGACCAGGATATTGTGAGAGCACTGCAAGGGAAAAAGGGGGTTGCAGTGCTGGATCAGAATATCTCTTTTGGTAAGGGAGGAATCCTCTATGGTGAACTGGCCTCAGTTCTCTACAACAGTTACGACCGTCCCAGGGTTCTGGTCAGTTTCATCGGCGGCCTGGGCGGACGTGATATCAGCAATGAAGAATTTGAGGAAATGGCCAAAGTGACAGCCAGGGCCGCAGAGAGTGGTGAAGTTCCCCCTCCACGATTGCTCTACACCAGAGAGGAGCTGGCTCAGATGCATGGACTTCAGGCAATAGCAGCAACGAAGGAGGAAAAATGATACAGAATTCTCCAGCTGGAAATCGCCTTATCCCAAGCTCCCATCTCCTCGGTTCCGGCACCTCCACCTGCTCCGGTTGCGGTGCCTTGGCCGATATAAAACTCTTTTATGAAATCCTGGGTGAAAAGACAATATTCGTCAATGCAGCAGGCTGTATGACCCTGCTCACCATCTACCCCTTTACCCCTTTTCGTGGTTCCTGGATCTATACGGCCATGGCCTCGGCCCCAGCCGGTGCCCAGGGAGTGCGTGATGCTCTGGATCTGCTGGTGCAGAAAGGACGCATCGCCCCGGAAGAAAACCTGCAGGTGGTGGTTCTCACCGGTGATGGCTCCGCTTATGGTATGGGGCTTTCGTCCACCTCAGGTGCCATGGAGCGGGGCCTTGATTTTATCTACATCTGTTATGACAACGAGGGCTATGGCAATACCGGTCATCAGTTTTCTGCCGCCACCCCGCACGGTGCGGCTACTGCCACAAGCAGGGGAGTAAGCGGTCATCAGGGTTATAAAAAAGATCTCTTCTCCATCTGGGCTGCCCATAATCCAAGCTATCTTGCCACTGTTTCCGGGGCAGACCCTCTGGATATGGCAAGGAAAATTAAAAAGGCCAAAGAGCTCTCCGGCCCCAGGATGTTTATTGCACTCGCTCCCTGTCCCACCGGTTGGCACTTTGATCCTTCCCAAAGTGTTGCCATTGGCAAAAAAGCTATCGAAACAGGCAGCTGGCCTCTGAAGGAGTTTGATAACGGCACGATCACTCATACCAGAAAGCCCAAGGTCAAGGGGGAAAGACCTCTGGTGGAAGAGTACCTGAAAATGCAGGGCCGCTTTGCACACCTTTGTGCTCCGGTGCGCAATGACAAGTTGCTGGCCGAGATTCAGAACAGAGTCGATTCCTACTGGCAGGATATATAGGGGGCAGCCAATGTCGAAAAAGAAAAGCTACTATCGGACGAATGGCGATATCCCGCTTCTCTCCTCAACTATTTATGAACACTTTCAGCAGGTCCGCACCCGTTTTCCAGATCATCCGGCGGTGTTTGCACTTCCCCAGCAGAAACGATTGAGTTACACGGATCTTGGCCGGGAAGTCGATCTGCTTGCCAGAGGGCTGTTGGCACTGGGAGCAGGGAAGGGTGACAATATCGGTATCTGGTCAACCAATAACCTTGAGTGGCTGCTGGTACAGATGGCTTGTGCCCGTATCGGGGCCGTTCTGGTCAATATTAATCCGGCTTACCGACCGACAGAACTGAGCTATGCGCTCAAGCTGGCTGAAGTCAAAATACTCTTTGTTATTCCATCCTTTCGCAGCAGCAACTATGTGACAATGCTGCTGGAGCTGATTCCGGAGTTACTTGAGGCTGCACCTGAGAAACCCCTGACAAACAGTAAGTTTCCCTGTCTCAAACAGATCATTCTCTATGACCCGGTCGATCCAATGGCTACCAGGAGTCCGGCTCCCGGATTTACGTTGTGGCAACAGGTTGCGGCCAAGGGTAACACAGTTCAAAGCCGGGTGCTTGATCCACTGACAGTAGAATTGAGTCCTGATGAGCCGGCAAATATTCAGTTTACTTCCGGCACCACCGGAGCACCAAAGGCTGTGGTGCTTAGCCATCACAATATTCTCAACAACGCCTATTTTTCAGCCTTAGCCATGCATTTTGGCCAACAGGATCGTCTTTGTGTGTCCGTTCCCTTTTATCACTGTTTCGGTACGGTGCTGGCCAATCTCCTCTGTTTATCATGTGGAGCCTGCCTGGTCATCCCTTGTGCCCATTTCGACTCCTTGCAGGTTTTGCAGGCTGTTGAGCAAGAGCAGTGCACGGCGGTACATGGGGTACCCACCATGTTCATTGCCATGCTTGATCACCCGGAATTCAAGCAGATTGATACCAGCAGCCTGCGAACCGGCATTATGGCAGGTGCTCCCTGTTCGCCGCAATTGATGAAACGGGTCATTAACGAGATGCACTGTAACGAAATCCTAATCGGTTACGGTGAAACAGAAGCATCTCCATTAACCCATCTGACCAGCCGCGACGACAGTTTTGAACACCGTATTGAAACAGTTGGCCGCAACCTTCCCCACCAGGAGGTGGAAATTGTTGATGTGAATACGACAGAGGTGGTGGATGTCGGCCAGATAGGTGAAATCTGTTTTCGCGGGTACCATATCATGCAGGGCTATTACCGCAATGAGGAGGCCACTGCCGAGGCCATTGATGGTGAGGGCTGGCTCCATTCCGGTGACTTGGGCAGCATGGATGAAAACGGCTACGTACAGATAACCGGCAGGTTGAAGAACATGATTATCCGGGGAGGGGAAAATATTTACCCCCGGGAGATCGAGGAGTGCCTTTTCAGCCATCCCCAGGTGGCAGAGATCGCTGTTTTCGGGGTACCGGATGACTACTGGGGTGAGGAAATCGCGGCCTGGATCAGGCTCTACCCGGATGAATCCTGCTCAGAAAAGGAGATCAGGGATTTCTGCAAGAACCGCTTGGCTCACTTCAAGATCCCGCGCCATATCAGGTTCGTCAGTGAATTTCCGATGACAGTAACCGGCAAGCTGCAGAAGTTTAAGATGAAAGAAGAGACAGTCAAAGAGTTGAGGGCGTCATGATTATTCCCCTCAAAAGGGTACTGAGAAGAGTGCTCTTAAGCAGGACTAAAGTCCCGCTTCCCGTTGGAAGTGAGGCTTTAGCCTCGTTAAGTTCAGGCCCCGGCCCAAGGGTTCATTTTTGCTTTTCTGGCTGCACAGGCCATTTCGTACGCCTCTTGCTCACCCCATTTTCTTTCTGAAAACTGTGCGGCCCCGGCGACCCCATCTTTAACCCATGTCCCAACCCAGACATATATATCATCACTGGGGCAGGATTTTCCATTTACTTTGCCCCACTGCTTACGGCGATGTACGCCGACAGTACCGCTTTTATTCCGTTTGCCAGGTTTTGAATGTGTTCTGTCAACGGGCCATTCCCCAGCTTGTATTAATTTTTTAAGCTCTTTGTTTCTGAAATCAACAGCTGCTGCAAGTGCACTGTCACGCCCACCGTATTTACTATTGTTAAACTCAGAATTAATAACAGGTTTCCCGTCTTTCCAACCCAGGCGAACGTTGAAACCTGGAACCCTATTGCTATGTTCTTCTGTTAATTCTGTAATTCCAAACATTTTATTCATAGTGTGAAGCTCACTGGTGTAGTTGACCATGTAATATTACAATAAAATCAATCAGAAGTGCCTATCTAATTGTTGAACTAAGGTTGGATTTTTAAACAACTGCATCCGTTTGTCAAGAAATTTATCTGAAAATAGGGGTCAGCTTGTCAGGCTGTTGGTTTTATGGGAAAGGACTCCTAGCCATAAGATGTATTTTGTTGACATCTTCATCGTCCTGTGGAATTAGTTGTCTGGTTAATTATTAAGGAGGCAACTAATGAAATCATGCGATGAGGCACCCATTGGGAGGGTGCTCTATACCACTGCCCAGGCCATGACCCTGCATGCGGAAAAGATCCTCAAACCCTACGACCTCACGGTGGAGCAGCTCCATCTCCTCAAAAACATGGAAGAAGGTACTCCTCTTTCCCAACAACAGCTCTGCGGGATCGTGCAGAAGACTGCGGCCAATGTGACCAGAATCCTCGATCGCCTTGAGAGAAAGGGCTTGGTCAGGAGGGAAAAAAATCCAGCAGACCGTCGTTCCATCCTCCTCTTTCTCACTGCCCAGGGAAAAGAGCTCATTGCTGATGTGCATATCGTTTTAGAATCCTTTTCCGAACAACTGACCAGAGGCATCTCCCACCAGGAGCAAGCCCTGTTTATCCAGCTTCTCTGCAAGATGCAGGACAACCTGATGAGACTCTCAGAATGATACCCATAACAACTGCTTTTCAAAGGAGATATCCCGTGCGATTCCTATTCAGTATTCTTATTGTTTTCCTCATGAGCTTTCCCCTCCAGGCCCAGGAACAGCCCCCGGCCTCAGTGGTGGTGACCAAAGTCGTTCGGGAGACCATTGCCGAGACCCAGTCAGTGATCGGTACCCTCTTTTATGATCGAACCAGCGAGGTCTCAACCGAAGTAACGGGTCTTGTGGAGGAGGTTCTGGTGAGAAAAGGAGATCTGGTACAGAAGGGCGATGTCCTTGTCCGGCTCGATACAAAACTGCTCGACAGTGACATCTCCCTGAAAAAGACCCGCATTGCCCAAAATGACCTGCGCATGCAGAACACTGCAAAAAATTTCAAACGGTTGGAGTCCCTCTATAAAGAATCCGGGGTGAGTGAAAAGGATTATGATGACGCCCTGTATACCTTTCAGGACGCAAAGCTGGAAAAACAGGCCCGCCAGGAGGAACTTGCCAACCTGCTGATCAAAAAGGAACGCTCTGTAATCCATGCCCCCTTTAACGGCGTTATCCTCACAAAAGATGTGGACTCAGGGGCCTGGGTACAGCAGGGAAAAAAGCTGGTGTCTTTAGGCTCCAGCGATGATCTCTTTGTTCGGGCACCCATTGGAGAATCCCTGCTGCGCTATCTCAAAAAAGGCCAGCACTTGTCGGTCACCCTCAATGCCTTTGAGCGCAAAGTGGAAGGGTTGGTGGAGGACATAGACCCGGTGGCCGATGTCAAGACCAAGACTATCTTTGTCAAGATCAGGATTCCCTCCCAAAAGGTCATTGCCGCGAACATGTCGGCAACGGTTCACCTCCCGGCAAGTGCGGATAAGGAACTCAGCATTATCCCCCGTGCTGCCGTGATCAAGTTTCAGGGCAAGGATTTTATTTACAGCATTAAAGATGACAAGGCCGCTATCGTTCCCGTTCATATAGTCTCCTTCATGGGGGACAGGGTAGGGGTGGACAGCCCCCATATTGTCGCAGGAATGCCGGTGGTGATTGAAGGCAACGAACGACTCCGACCGGATCAGGCGGTTCGGGTGACTGGAGAGAAGTAATGGATCTTATCAAATACTCTTTGGAAAAACCGGTATCAGTTACCGTGGGAGTGATCCTGTTGCTGGTCTTCGGTATTATCGGTCTCAACAAACTCCCGGTTCAGCTCACTCCAGATGTTGAGACACCCCAGATCACGGTAAAGACCAGCTGGGGCGGAGCTACCCCGTATGAGATCGAAAAAGAGATTATCGAACAGCAGGAAGAAGTGCTCAAAGGCCTGCAGGGCCTGACCAAGATGGAGAGTGCCAGTTATAACGGCTATGGTGAAATCACCCTTTCTTTTGAGCTGCAGACTGCACTCGATGATGCTCTGCTCCGGGTCTCCAACAAGATCAACGAGGTTCCCAATTACCCGGAAAATGTCAACCGGCCGGTGATCGAATCGGCTGGTGCCAATGCCTCACCGGTCATCTGGATGATGCTCAAACCGCTTGCGGAAAACTCCGAATCCATCAATCACTACCTCAGCTATTTTGAAGATAATGTGCGCCAGCACATTGAACGGGTCAAGGGGGTAGGGTCGCTCTTTATCTTTGGCGGCACCCTGTCCGAACTCCATATCACTCTCGATATGGACAGAATGGCCAGTCACAACGTCTCTATCAACCAGGTGATCAATGCAGTCCGCAACGCCAATCAGACCAACTCGGCAGGGGTTTTGGGGATCGGCCGCAAGAACTACCGTATCCGTACCTTGGGTCAGTTTCAGTCTCCTGCAGATGCCCTCGATGTAGTTGTCTTTGATGATGGCATACAGCGGGTCTACCTGAAGGATATTGCAGGCGTCGATAACAACTATGCCAAGGAAAATATCGCAGTTCTGCACAGTGGTGAGCCGGTTATCGTTATCGGGGTGCGCAAGGAACCGGGCACCAATGTCCTGGCCATGACCGAGCGCCTTGAAAAACAGGTGGAACAGCTCAACAAAACATTCCTTGCCGATCAGGGTCTCTATATCGACTGGGTCTACGACCAACGGCCCTATATCAACACCGCCATTGATCTGGTGAAGAAGAACGTGGCAATCGGCGGCCTGCTGGCAATCTGTGTTCTGCTCATCTTTCTGCGCAGCATCCGTTCCACCTTGATTACGGCTATAGCTATTCCTATTTCCGCCATCGGCACCTTTATTTTTCTCTGGATCACCGGTCGTAACCTGAACGTGGTTTCCCTTGCCGGTATCTCTTTTGCAGTGGGCATGCTGGTGGATAACTCCATTGTCGTTCTTGAAAACATCGACCGCCATCGCAAGATGGGAAAACCAGCCTACAAGGCAGCCTGGGAAGGAACCCGGGAGGTCTGGGGAGCAGTCTTTGCCTCCACTGCCACCACCGTGGCCGTCTTTCTGCCGATTATCTTTATGCAGGAAGAGGCAGGGCAGCTCTTTCGTGATATTGCCATCGCCATCACCTTTTCCATCCTTATCAGCCTCTTTGTCTCCATCTCTGTCATTCCAACCCTGTCTTACCAGCTCTACAAGAAAAAAGATTCCCGGCCACAGAACAGGATGCAGAAGAGCGTGGCAGGCCCCTTTTTGAGCCGGACGATCATGGCTTTTTCCAATTTCTGTCTGAAGAATGTCTTTACCCGGCTACTTACGGTGCTGTCCTTTACCTCTTTTTCCATTGGGCTGATCTTCATGCTGCTGCCGAGTGCAGAATATCTTCCCCAGGGAAATCGAAACCTGATCCTTAATATTCTCATCCCACCACCCGGATACTCGGTGGAAAAGATGCAGGAACTTGGAAGCTATATCTATCAGGAGGCAGAACCCTATTTTCAGGAAGACGGAAAAGACGGTATTCCCCAGATCAAAGATATGTTCTTTGTCGGGGCAGACAGGTTCACCCTCTTTGGCGGGATCTCCACCCACGAGACACGAGCGTCAGAGATGATGCCCCTCTTTACCCGTATCATGCACACCATCCCTGGCGTTTTCGGGGTCAGTCTCCAGGCTGGAATATTTGAAAACGGGATCGGCAAGGGTCGTACAGTGGATGTCAATATTGCTGGGGAAAACATCGATCAGATCGTTGCAGCCGGCCGGACACTGTTTGGCACCATCAGTGCAAAAATTCCAGGTTCCCAGGTTCGACCTGTGCCATCTCTTGAGACCAGTTATCCAGAGATTCAGGTGGTGCCAAATAAGGAAAAACTGGCTGCCAGCGGGATGACGGAAAAAGACCTTGGAACCTACATCGACATCCTCATGGACGGACGCAAGATCGATGAATACCGGCCGGAAGGAAGCAAACAGAAGGATCTGGTACTCACTGGCAGTGAAACAAGCTTCTCCTCCCCTGAAAATATTCTCAAGGCAAGCATCGTCAATGGCCAGGGGAGTCTTATCCGGGTGGGGGACGTGGCAGAACTGGTCTACAGCCAGGGCATGCCCCAGATTAACCATCTGGAACGCAAACGAACCATCACCCTGCAGGTAACCCCGCCTGCGGCTGTGGCCCTGCAGGATGCCATGGATACTATAGAGCAGGAGGCAGTGGCCCCCTTAAAGGGTGCCGGACAGCTGCAAGGCGTTGAAATCACCATTGGCGGTAATGCAGACAAGCTCACCGAGGCCCGCCTGGCCCTGCAGTGGAACCTGCTCCTTGCCCTGTTGATTACTTATCTCCTCATGGCGGCGCTGTTTGAGAACTTCCTCTATCCATTGATTATCATGTTTTCCATTCCTCTGGCAGCAGCCGGTGGATTCCTCGGGCTGCGAGCAGTGAATACCTTTATCGCGCCCCAGGGCTTTGATGTGCTGGCCATGCTCGGCTTTATCATCCTGGTTGGAACCGTGGTCAATAACGCCATCCTCATTGTCCATCAGTCCTTGAACAATGTGCGCTTTAATGAAATGCAAGGCATAGCAGCCATTTCCGAGGCCGTGCGCACCAGGATCCGGCCCATCTTTATGAGTGCTACCACCTCGGTTCTCGGCATGCTGCCCCTGGTGCTTTCCACCGGCTCCGGGTCCGAACTCTACCGGGGCCTGGGGGCGATCCTTTTAGGGGGCTTGGCACTGTCCACCCTCTTTACCCTGTTTGTCATCCCGGCACTGCTGGCCTTTGTTATCAACTTTGAAAGGAGTCGTTCCCATGAAGCGATTTAACACTTTTTTTCTACTCCTTTTTCTGCTCTTGCAGGCGCCGTCTGTTATGGCCCTGGATCTTGCCGAGATGCAGAAAAGTGCCACCCAGAATCGGGAGATCATCAAACGCTACCAGATCATGGTGGAAAAGAGCGGCCAGGAGGTGGAACGTGTTCGATCCGGCTACTACCCCACACTTGATATCGGCTATCGGGCAAACAGCCTGGATGATCCAGGCCCGTTTGAATACCGGGAAAACAGCTCCATCTACACCACGGTGAGCATGAACCTCTTTGCCGGGTTCCGGGATCGTTACTCAATAGAATCCGCTCGTATTCTGCAACAAGTGGAAGGCTATCGGCTCCAGGGGATTGAGCAAGACATCCAGCTCAATGTTGCTCTTCGATACCTCAGTGTCTATGAACGTAGGGCCAGTCTCACCGTGACCCAGGATGCCCAGAAAACCCTGGAACGCATCTACCAGGACGGGCAGAAGCGCTTGCAGGTAGGGCTCATCGGCAAAAATGAACTATTGAAGTTCAAGGTCGACCTGGACAACGCAGACATCACCATGAAAAAAGGCCAGGCAGATCTCGACAAGAGTGTCCAGCTCCTGGGGCGGGAGATCAATAAACGCTCCATCCACCTGGGTGATCTGAGCTTTGATGAGTTTTCCCAGCTTCCCATGCTTGAAGATCAAGAGATCTGCAGGGAAAAAATGCTCAGTCGTCGCTCCGAACTCCTGGCTCTCGATGGATTGACAAAATCTGCCTCAATACAGGTCAAAGCAGAGCAAAGCGCCTATTACCCTCGAGTGGACGTGGTGGGTAGTTATTCACGCTATGACGATGATTTTATCAACGGCAGCGGAGAGCTGGGCGACGATGAGTTGCGCGCCCAGATGGTGCTGTCTATGAATCTCTTTGACGGGTTTTCACGGGAGACTACCATCTCCAAGGCCAGGCTCACTGTTCGGGAGATCCAGTATGACCAAGCCGAGCTGAAAAACACTCTGGATACAGATCTTTCCAATCTCTTCATCGATTATCGGGTGAGCATGGCCAATGTAGAGGTGGCCAGGGAAGATATCAAGCATGCTGAAGAAAACCTGCGCATTACCCAGCTCAAGTATAAAGAGGGCTTACAGCGCGAATCAGACCTGCTTGATGCAGTGACCAACCTGTCGCGGGCACGCTATAACGAGGTGGCCGTGATCAGGACAGTGTTTGAAAATGCCTTTCGTATCACTCGGATGGTTGAAGGTTTCCAACACCGGAGCAGCTCCTCCTGATGGTTTTCCCTCGCAGTATTCATTATGGCTGGGTCATCGTGCTCTCGGGTATGCTGACCATCGTTGCAGTACTGGGACTTGGCCGTTTTTCACTCGGTATGCTCCTGCCCTCCATGGGAAAGGATCTGGAACTCAGTTACAGCCTGATGGGCTATATCGGCACAGGGAACTTCATCGGCTATCTGCTGGGAGTGCTTATCAGCAGCAGGCTGGTAAAACGTTTCGGCTACAGGACGGTTATCAGCAGCGGAATCTTTCTGGTGGGCGCTTCAATGATCCTTGTGGGAAGGGCAAACGGATTTTGGCTGGTACTGAGCACCTTCTTTTTCACCGGCATCGGTAGCGGGCTCGGTAATGTCCCGGTTATGGGACTGGTTTCCCACTGGTTTGGCTCGTCTCTGCGCGGCCGGGCTGCTGGTCTGATGGTGTCAGGTATCGGCTTGGGAATTATGATAACCGGATTGCTGATTCCAGCCATCAACAACTGGACAGCCAACAGTCAGGGCTGGCGAATAAACTGGATGCTTATGGGGGGACTGGTTTTGGCAATCAGTGTTCTCTGTTATCTCCTGATCCGTAATCAGCCACAGGATCTGGGACTGCAGCCTGTTGAAAAGAAAACAGGCAGGAAAGAAGTAAAACTAGCAACCCTCCTCAATAAAGAACCAAACATACCTGGAAAACGCACCCTCCTTCATCTCGGCAGCATCTACTTTTTCTTTGGCTTCACCTATGTCATTTATGTGACCTTTGTGGTCACCACCCTGATCAATGATTATAGCTTTTCCGAGGCAGTAGCTGGACGCTTCTGGTTCTGGTTCGGCCTGCTCGGTATGTTTTCCGGCCCCCTCTTCGGATCCCTTTCCGACCGCATCGGCAGGGCACGAACCCTGGCCCTGGTTTACAGCGTACAGGGAGTCTCGCACCTGTTTCTGGCCTTGAACCCGATGCCGGGTAGCGTCTACCTCTCCATCGGCCTCTTTGCCCTCTGTGCCTGGAGCGTCCCCTCCATTATGGCTGCCTCCGTTGGCGACTACCTGGGACCAGTAAAGGCCGCATCGGGTTTTGCTACGGTAACCCTTTTCTTTAGCATCGGCCAAATCTCCGGGCCGGCGCTTGCAGGAATTCTGGCCGAGAAGAGTGGCAGCTTTTCCCAGTCCTATCTTTTGGCAGGCCTGCTTACAGCAATGGCAGCCATGCTTAGTCTGACCCTCCCCAAAATCAGGGAATGACCGCCTCCGCTTAAGAGAAAAGCGAGCCATTATTTGTTTCAAACAAGGGTGTATTACCGTGTTAGGTAAATTTTGGCTGTCATGGTAGTAATCATGTCGAAAAAACCAAAAACCCTTAAGAATCCTTGCTATTACGGGTTGTCCCTGTTACTTCTTAACTGACCGAAATGTTGGATGTTAGGGGTGAAAAGTTGTTAATTGTCGGAACCCTTGATAACATTGGTGCCTCTTCTGAAATGTGGAAAGCTGAAGAATGAAAACAGGAAAATCTACCTGCAAATACGGATTCCGCTTAAAACGCGTTATGTTTTAGTTTGTTGTAAAGGAATGCTGGGTGGTTATGTAAAACATGATTTTTCCTATATCGCATTATACCTAGTACGGATAATGCAATATAGGAAATATCCTTGTGGTGATTCTAAAATAGCATAACCCTGTAGAAGGGTTAGTTTCTGCGAATATTCCTTGGTGGTCTAGATCCTGAATCAGTGACGCTTAAATTGGCAGAGCCACATTATGGCTGATGCCATCA
>CAYPEU010000074.1:0-13836 GCA_964409855.1 uncultured Desulfocapsa sp. | reverse complement strand
CCTCAATTCAATGGAAGAGGAAAACCGATGCCTCCACCCCTCATACTCGCATTTCCCGCGTGCCGGGTCCTGGCAGACCGTCTGGCTGCGGAAACAGGATATGGAGTCTTCCCTGTTGCAATCCATTCCTTTCCGGATGCAGAAAGTCTTGTTTGCCTCCCCCCTGAACTACCCGAACATGTAATTTTTTTCTGCAGTCTGGATCATCCGAACAGAAAACTCGTGCAACTGGGGTTTGCTGCTGCCACGGCCCGTGAACTTGGAGCAAAACACCTGAGCCTGGTTGCACCCTATCTCTGCTACATGCGTCAGGATAAAGCCTTCCAGGCCGGACAGGCGGTCAGCCAGCGAATTGTCGGTAACTGGCTTGGTAACTGGTTTGACGACATTATCACCGTGGATGCCCACCTCCATCGCATCCAATCCCTGAGCGATGTCATTGGCCCTGCCAGAACCTTCAACCTCTCCACGGCACAGCTTTGGGTTGATTTACTCCGGCAGCGAAGCGATCAGCCAATACTCATGGGCCCTGACCAGGAATCACGCCAATGGGTAGAGAAAATAGCGGAGGCGACCGGGCTTGCCTGCGCTGTTGCCCATAAACAACGTTTGGGAGATCGAAGCGTCCAGATACAATTACCCGAGATGTCCGTTGCGGGGAGTACGGTTATTCTGGTTGACGATGTTGTCAGCAGCGGCCATACGCTGGCACTTCTCGCTGGCCTGCTGAAAAAGGCAGGAGCGGTTCATATCGAATGTCTGGTTTCACACGCCTTGTTCGTGGACAAGGCGGAACAATTACTGAACCACAGCGGTATTAAACAGATTATAAGCAGTGACTCTATTCCCCATTCCAGCAATGGTGTTTATCTGGCACCGCTTCTGGCAAAGACACTTATCCATGACATCGGTGTTCATTCAAGTGCGGGCAAGTGAATGCAACGCAGTGTCTTCAAGAGTTAAAAATTTGAGAAGAAGATGAAGTCCTTTCTTATGAATCGTCCAGGGGCTTCAATGCTGATTGACAATTTATATTCAAGGCAGAGTGTCAACCGCCTGTTGCAACTCATCTTGAAATTCAGCAACAGAATTGTAAAATACCAAGGTACCGGCTGAGAAGTGGAGAAGAATATTGTTGAGTGAATCCGGGATATAGGGAAAGAGCTTTTGCAGGTTGAAAATCCTATCCTGGGCAAACAGGGAAAGATCATTGGTGGTGATCGTTTTCATGACCTTTTCACCCATGTCAGGATGGTTGATCACATCACCAGGCCTGAAATTCTGTTTTCCGAGGATAAAGAGCAGCACATTGCCGAGGCCGAAGAGGTCCATGGCATAAGGCCTTTCAGGAATATAAAAGTCATAATCAAAATCGATCCAGCGAAAAGTACCATCCTCACGATCGACAAAGATGTGGTCCCGCCTGATATCGCCGTGTTTAAGCCCGTTGTCATGGAGCAGTCTGATACCTGCAACCGAGGTGAGAAAACGAACAAGCATCTCTTTCAGATGTTCTGCCACATACTCCTCGTGGCTCGCCCCTAATTTTCCTATATGGTTATCCAGACGTCTCCCATCAACAATATCAAGAATACGTACCAGATTATCCGCCTCATCAAGGACTGAGCGGCCATGCATGAAGTACGGGTTGTCGTCCACCAGTTCCAGGACCCGGGCCTCTTTTTCAGGACTTCTGAAACAGGTGACATGCAACCCACCGATGGTCAACTCATAGGTTTCGTGAAAGACCAGTTTAATGATGAATCGTTCGCCGCTCATCAGATCATGTACCTTGGGAACCCATGGTTTGATCTGACTATCTATGCCAAAACGCCCCTCGCGGGTATGCCCCACTATGATAAAATAGCGGCCATCCACATGGATCATATCACCATAGGTAATGGAGGTAAAATCACTGGTGTCGGTAAAGATCCTGGGCTGATGACGGACACTCTTCATCACCCGGTGCTGTTTCAGTTTTGCTACAATTTCCTGCGGATACAGATCCCAGTCAATGATCATCGCTGCCAACTATCCAGGTTGTGAAGTTCACGCTGTGTTGCGCCAGGGCATTGGAAATGGAACCGAAGAGAAACTCTTCCGTTCGCGAAACTCCCCTCTTTCCTACAACCACCGTACCAAAGTCCCCTTCACTTCTCACAGCCAGCAGCTCTTCACTAATGGTTTTACCTTCGGCAAATCGATTATCAGTGGATAGCCGTTCTTTACCCACTCCGGCCTCTGCGAGGATGGTCATGGCCTGACTAAACACTCGCTCAGCCTTTGCATCCTGTTTCTCCTTATAGGCTGACAGTGTCCCCCCCTGCTGATAATAATCCGGTGGGGGTTCAGGATAAACATGCAGGAGGCAGATGCTCATCTCTTGCATACCACTTGCCACTTGGGCAACATAGCGCAGGGCGTGCATGGATGTCTCTGTTTCATCCACTGCGATCAGCAATTTTTCCCTTACAGCCATTTGATTCACCTCAGGAGTATCATTTTCAAGCTACCCTTTACCGTATACGATTATTTCCTCTCAAAAATGGGGCTCCAACCCGGGCTTCCACCGTTCCAGCAATTTAATGAGCTGAACCATGGTATGCTGGGTGGGGGTGGAGACACCTTTTTCTTCAGCGAAGCGGCAGATGGCCCCATTTTGGGCCTCTATTTCTGTGGGGCGATCATTCAACAGGTCCTGCAGCATGGAAGAGAGGTTATTGCTGCTCTGCCGACAGGCATCAAAAAGCAATTCATAGAGATCCGGGTACACCAGATCAATGGCAGCAGCGTCGGCAACCCTTTTCCCCTCATCAAGGAGTTTTTTCATGAGGGTTACGGATTCCATTTTAGAAAGCAGATTGCCGTTGGGAATCTTGAGAATGGATGAAACCGGGTTGATGGCCGAATAGACGATTACCTTGCACCAGAGCCTGCCGATAATTCGATGAACCATCTGACTCGTCAGGCCACAGTCATTAAAGACCTTACACACCTTTTCCAGCCTGGGACTAAAATCACCATTGAGCTCTCCCAGATAGGTCTTACCTATACCGCCGTGCCGGACCCGGCTGTTTCCCAGAGCAGTGGCAGACATAAATGTGAAGGCACCTATTATATGTTGCCGAGGAACCAGTTTCTCAAGTATCTCGATATTTCCCAACCCGGTCTGAAGGGTCAGAATGGGGGCTGATTCACCAATGAGATGAAGGACACTCTTGGCCGCAGTAAGGGTGGCATGGGATTTAACCGTGAGCAGAACAAGTTCACAGTCAGATATGGTGGAAGGATCTG
Source organism: uncultured Desulfocapsa sp. (assembly GCA_964409855.1). GTDB lineage: Bacteria > Desulfobacterota > Desulfobulbia > Desulfobulbales > Desulfocapsaceae > Desulfocapsa. The sequence goes on along the minus strand of CAYPEU010000074.1, from coordinate 10,542 downwards.
AAACGGCCTGAACAGGGAGTTTCTTTACGTTATCCGGATTGGATTCTCCCAGCTCCATCAAACCAATACCTGAACGATTAATGCCGTCGACTACCCTTTCGTCCACGTCCACAAGAATAACCTCGTGGCCACCCTTTGCCAGAAAAGCACCAAAGAGCCTTCCGATTGCACCACTGCCGACAATGGCAATCTTCATGACAACCTCCCTTAAAAAGAGAAAAAAGTTATCTCAGAGTATGGTGGAAGGGGCTGCCTTCCATTCTTATTATATAGGCTGAAAGGCGGAAAATCAAATGGAGAGTATCCAGTTGAAAATGGACATGCTGAAGGAGACAGGTGGTCCCATGGGACATATATGTCGTAGCAGCAGGAGATTATTTGCCACGAATTATACCTCATCATCCTGAAGCTGTTGTGTATGAGAAAACGAGCATATCCTCTACTGGAGACAGTAACAGGAAAAGGCTGCCAAGGGACAAAAACAGGACAACCTTTTCCTGTGGAGAAACAATTAGTTATAAGGATTACAGATAAGAGTGGGACAGGGAGCTCTTCTGATAACGCGTTCTGTAACGCTACCCATCAAAACTTTTTCGAGTCCTTTGGTCCCGTGAGTACTGATAATGATTAAATCCGCCTTGTTGGTATTGACTTGATCAATGATCGCATCAACAATATCTCCGGTGACTACCTTACCTGTACACCCCTTGCAACGAGCGCCGTTGTCTTCCAAGAGGTTTGCCATCCTTTCCTTGGCAGCGGCAATGATCTTTTCCTTGATATCGCCAAAAACAGAGCTGCCCAATAACATGTCATGGCCCTGATTGATTTCGGCAACATGGACAAAGTGAATCGTTGCCGACAGTTTTCCTGCCATATAACTGGCATAATCAATTAATTTTGCAGTAGTTTTAGAAAAATCTACCGGCACGATGATTTGATGAATTTCCTGCATAATGCACCTCCTGAAAGAATGCGTAGTCAGCCCGAATTCAAGCTCGTCGGCCTGCTCATTATCTTCATAGACCTGTTTTTTGTCACATCCTTTCGACAATAGTTAACTGATGGTGATTTTTTTCTTCTTCTCTTTGTTGGATTTTGGCATCCGTATCTCCAACACCCCATCTTTAAAGGAGGCCTTGGCCTTGTCACTGTTCACATTGTCCGGCAGCCGGAAGCTGCGGCAAAAGGAGCCGTAGGAGCATTCAACCCTATGGTAATCTTTCCTGTCGACTTTTGTTTCCTGCTTTTTTTCGCCGGAAATGGTCATACTGTTTTCACTGATATCGATATTGATATCGTTTTTTTTCATACCTGGAATCTCGGCCTTGACCACCACCTCCTTGCCTTCTTCAAAGATATCCACAGTGGGCGAGATCACCTCCCTGCTTGGAAACTGGGGCCGCGGCCACATGGGATGTCTGAAAAGTGCAAATGGTTGATTAAATATTTCATCAAAATAACGTTCCATTTCCCCAAATGGGGAAAGAACATCTGGTTCTTTTTTGACAACCAATTCTGCTTTTTCTTTTTCCTTTGCCATTGCACACCTCCTAACGTATTGAATAATAAGACCTTGACAAGACAATCGCCTTGTCAAGCAGGTATATGGATTCAGAGAGGGTTTGCTTCAATCAGGGTACCATCCAGTCAACTATCCTGAGAGGCAGGTAAAAGGTCATCTAAAATTATGTTATAATTTTGTGCTCACTCCCTTCTTCTTTTCCCTCTTTTCCTTTTTCGAATTCCTGCAAATCGCTGGCAAAACGGAGCAGGGTTGCCTCAACACGGCCGTTTATCGAGTCCTCCGGATACACTCCATTAGAGTCGCGTTCTCCGGCATCCTGGCCGGTGAGCAGAGAAATAGCCTCGTCCACGGTAGATACCAGGTAAATGGAAAACTGCTTTTCGGCAATGGCAGTTACCACCTCTTTTTTCAGCATCAGATGGCGCAGGTTGCTTGCCGAAATAATGACGCCCTCGCTACCGGTCAAGCCCCTTGTCGCACATACATCAAAGAATCCTTCAATTTTCTCATTCAAACCGCCCACGGGCTGCACCTCTCCCTTCTGGCTGACTGAGCCGGTCAAGGCCAGGTGCTGTTTGATCGGTGTATCGGCCAGCGAAGAGAGCAGGGCACAGAGTTCCGCGCAGGAGGCGCTGTCTCCCTCAACGCCGCCATAGGATTGCTCAAACACCAGGCTTGCCTGCAGGCCGAGCGGTATGTTGCGGGCATAACGAGCACTTAAGAAGGAACCGAGAATCAGCACCCCTTTGGAGTGAATAGGGCCGCCCAGCTCAACCTCACGTTCAATGTCGATGATATCGCCTTTTCCCGGACGAGTCACGGCAGTAATGCGGGTGGGAAAACCAAAGGAATCGCCTCCGATTTCAACCACAGACAGACCGTTCACCTGCCCGCTCTTTTCGCCGCTTGTCTCTATATGGCGAATATTCTCCTCAATGGCTTCAAAAACCCTATCGTGAATTCGTCCTCCCCGACGTTTGGAGGCGGTCACAGCTATTTCAATATCATCTGCTTCAATATGCTCCTTGTTGGTCTTTCTGGCCAGATAATCGGCCTCTTTGATCAGGTCGGCAACCTTTCTGATATGCAGTGAAAGTTTTTTATAGTCGCCGGCATGTCTGGCCGCCTCCTCAATCACTCGTGCAACCGCTGTTCTGTGCAGTGGCAGCAACTCATTTTCCCTGGCAAGCCCGGCTATCAGCGCCGCATATCGCTGCTGGCTCACAGAGCTGCGCTCCATGTCATACTCAAAGTCTGCCTGGACCTTAAAAAGGGACTGGAATTCCGGGTCATAGTCGTTCAGCAGGTAGTAGATCATGGGTTCGCCGATGAGCACCACTTTGGTGTTCAGCTCAATGGGTTCCGGCTCCAGGGTGACGGTGCTCATCAGGCCAAGCAAGCGCTCCACAGGCTCCATACGGATCTGCCTGGAGCGCAGGGTCCGCTTCAGCCCTTCGTAGGCAAAGGGCTCCATCAGCAGTCTTCTGGCGTCAATGATGATGTAGCCGCCATTGGCGCGGTGCAGAGCACCGGGCATGATCAGGGAAAAGTTGGTTGTGAGCATGCCCATTTGCGCCTGGTGTTCGATGCGGCCATGCAGGTTCTGATAGGTGGGCAAATCCTCATACACCACTGGAGCGCCATCCTCTTCATGGGTCACTAGGACGTTGACATCGTAGTGGTCAAACGAAGGAGGGCCGGAAACAAAAGAGATCAATCCTTCCCGCTTTGGTTCTGAACGTTCCAGAAAGGCATCTACATTTTCGGTGAGCTGTTTCTCGACACAGGTTAAATAATGAAGAATTTCCCCCCGTTCTGTATAATACTTTGCTTTCAAGGTATCAATCAGGTGGCCGACACAGAGGCTGGCGGTTTCCTTCTTTAACTGACGTCTCTGCTCCTTTGCCTCACGGTTCAACAAGCTGACCTGATGCACGGTTTTCTGCAGTGAAGCGTGCAGGTTTTCAATATTTTTTTCAAATTCCTTTTGCCTATCCTCGGGCTGCGTGCGAAACGTTTCAAGATCCATGGGCTCGCCCTTATTGTCCAGGGGAGTAAACACAATACCCTGATCGTTTCTGACCACGGCTATGGACTGGGCTTTGCCCTTTGCGATCATCTCCTCATAAATTTTATCGATCTGCTGTTTCAGATTTTCGTTGAGTTCTCGTTTTTTTGCCCGGTAATCGTCTCCTTCAAAAACAGTGGGAATGGTGGTTTTCAGGGTATCAATCAGTTCATGCATTTCCTGTCTGAACACCGGTCCCTGCTTTGCCGGGAATTCCAGGGCAAGTGGTTTATGCGGCAGGTCAAAATTAAAGACATAGCACCAGTCACTAGGAGTTAGTTCACCTTCGGCCTGCCGGTTGATAAAGGATTGAACGACAGTGTGACGGCCGGAGCCCTCCGGGCCGATAACAAACAGGTTAAATCCCCGGTGCCGCATGGAGATGCCGAACTCCACCGCCTCAAGGGCACGATCCTGGCCGATATACCGGGTCAGCTCCTCGACTTCAGCAGTTGTTTGAAAGGGAAGTTCATCCGCATTACATCGGTGGTAAGCCTCTTCCGGAGTAATGGTGCGTATGTTCATGGGCTTCCTTGTTGAGAAGGTTCGATCTTTGAGCATAGCCTGGGGCCAATGGTGTTAATTAAACCCCAAGGGTACCTTTTTTTCAATTAACTGATTACAGTCTATCATCATATGGGAAATTGGCAAAAGCTGTTTGTTGCAAATGAGAAAAATAGGCAATAAAAAAAACAGGGGGAGAAGATGGCCATAGCAAGAGGACATATCGCTGTTGACGATGTGCGATTCGGAGAGCAGACTGAACTCCTTGACCGGGTGTTGGTTCTGGACAAAAACGCTCTGAGCGATTTTCTCCTGTCCCGGGATGAGAGGATAGAGAGCTGTCTGGTCTCCATAGCCAGACCTGGCGACTCGACCAGGATTCTCTGTGTCAAGGATGTGATTCAACCGGGCTGCAAGGTTCGGGGAGATCGTCTCGGTGTGGGGAGAAGAGATGTCCTGGAAAACGTTTGCGTGGTTACCTGTGGCAAGATTGTCGGTTTTCAGGAAGGCATTATTGACATGAGTGGATCTGGAGCTCTCTATACACCCTTTTCCACCACCTTGAATGTGGTGCTGGATATCGATGTTGTTGCGGGCCTGACTCCCCATCAACATGAAGAGACGGTGAGAAACACTGGGCTGGCTGCTGCCGATTTTCTTGGCAAGGCGGCGCGATCGGTTCGACCCGAGAGGGTGCAATCCTTTGCAGCCCAGAAGGAGTTACCCGTTTCCCCGGATCTGCCCCGCGTGGTGTATGTCTATATGCTGCTCAGCCAGGGCCTTCTCCACGACACCTATATACTTGGCCGTAAAGTCGGAGAGGGACTGCCGCGCATCATTGACCCGGCGATGCTGCTGGATGGCGCGATCACTTCAGGCAACTGTGTTTCCGCCTGCGACAAGAATACGACCTGGCATCATCAGAATAATCCTGTGCTCCTGGAGTTGTACAAAAGACATGGCAGGGACCTGAACTTTAGCGCAGTTGTGCTGACCAATGAACCCGTCAGGCTGGCTGCCAAGGAGGATGGTGCCAGAAAGACCATTTCACTGGTCCGTGAACTGAACGCTGACGGGGTCATTCTCTCCAAGGAGGGCTTCGGCAATCCGGATGCCGACCAGATGCTGCTGACCCGTGGCCTGGAGCAGGCAGGTATCAAGCTTGTCGCCATCACCGATGAATTTGCAGGTTCCGACGGCTCGTCACAGTCCCTGGCCGATTCGGCCGAAGAAGCGGATGCTGTTGTCTCAGTGGGCAATGCCAACGAGCGACTCCTATTGCCGCCCATGGAGCAGCTGCTTGGTCCGGTGGGCAATCTCGACAAGCTTGCAGGTGCCTGGCCTTACAGCCTGCATGAAGACGGCAGCCTGGAAGTGGAGCTGCAGGCAATTATCGGTGCGACCAACGAACTCGGCATGCAGAGACTGAGCTGCAGGGAGGTGTAATCATGGCTGCCAGATACAGAGTCATTTACTGTCTGAACCAGTTTTTTGGCGGACTGGGAGGCGAGGATAAGGCATACCAGCCGCCGCAACTTATTGACGGCCCACTGGGACCCTCCATTTTGCTTGAGAACCTGTTTCCGGATATTGAAGTGGTGGCAAGCGTTGTTTCCGGCGACAATTATCTTGTTGAAAAGAGAGAAACAGCCACCCGTGAAATCCTTGGACTGCTTGCGCCCCTGTTTGAGGCCGGAGAGGGCAGAAAACCGCAGTTACTCCTTGCCGGGCCTGCCTTTAATGCAGGGCGTTATGGCATGGCCTGCGGTGCCATATGCAAGGCGGTGCAGGAACATTTTGCAATTCCCACCGTCACCTCCATGTATCAGGAGAATCCGGCCGTTGAGGAATACAGGAAAGATGTTCTCATTGCCAGGGCAGGAGAAGATGTCATGGCAATGGAAGAGAGCTTGAAAAATATGGCTGGCCTGGCCTGTAAGCTGCTGCAAGGGGAGGAGTTGCTTCCCGATCGCGACGGCTACATCCCCCAGGGGCGGAGAAAGAATTATTTTGCCGACAAGAGCGGAGCTGCCCGTGCAGTGGACATGTTGCTCCAGAAACTGGCAGGTGAACCGTTTGCCACCGAATACACCATGCCCGTCTTTGACCGGATAGATCCCGCACCGCCTGTCAGCGACATGAGCAGTGCCAGGCTGGCCCTGGTGACTTCGGGCGGCATTGTTCCCCGCGGCAACCCGGACAGAATCGAGACCGCCAGTGCCAGCCGCTTCGGGACTTACTCCCTTGACGGTCTATCGGCCTTTACCGGGGAAACGCATCAGACAGCCCATGGAGGCTATGATCCGACCTTTGCCAATGAAGACCCGAACCGGGTACTGCCCCTGGATGTGGTGCGTGAACTGGAGAGGGAGGGGGCCATCGGCAGCCTGCACGATTTCTACTATGCCACGGTCGGCAATGGGACATCGGTTGCCAATGCGAAAAAATATGGGAGCGAGATTGCAAAAATCCTGCTGGCCGACGGCGTACAGGCGGTCATCCTCACCTCCACCTGAGGGACCTGCACCCGTTGCGGCGCAACGATGAGCAAACAAATTGAACGGGCAGGGATAGCGGTTGTCCACGCCTGCTCAATCGTCCCTATCTCCAAAACAGTGGGTGCAAACCGCATTGTTCCCACCATTGCCATTCCCCATCCCTTCGGTGCCCCGGACAAGGGTCCGGAGGAAGAAAAAAAGGTGAGAAAAGAACTGGTGCAAAAGGCACTCAGGGCCTTGGCAACTCCCATCAGCCAGCAAACTGTCTTTTAGCGCCTGAAAAATAATTTATTTGTTTTTCACCCCCTCAAGGGGGTACTAAAAAGAGTAGCATAAAAATTTCGTGACGGTCTGGTGTCTCTTGGCAAAGGAGAGAAAAGTTGCCTGTTGTCCTCAAGGTTATTGGATTTATTTTATGGGTTAATTTTCTTCCGCCCCTGGCCAATGTGATATGGGGGGAGCGATTTAACTGGCCCGTAGATGGCGACCGCCTGTGGTTTGACAAGCATCCGGTTTTTGGCCGGCACAAGACTCTCCGCGGCATACTGGTCAGTTTCCTGGGCGGCATGATCGTCTCCCCGTTGCTCGGTGTGGCCTGGTGGGTTGCCGGGATTGCTGCCCTGCTGGCCATGATCGGTGATCTGCTCTCCAGTTTCATCAAACGCCGTCCCAACTTCATCTGCGGCAGAAATGTAATAGTTCTCGATCAGATTTTTGAATCCCTGTTTCCTGCCCTTTTCCTGAGCCGCTATCTTGAGATGAACGGGCTTCAGCTTATCCTGGTTCTCCTCTGCTTCATCATTATGGCCTACCTGGGTTCCTGTTTCTGGAACTTTATAATGTATCGTCCGCCCTTGAAGAATTATCCGCGTAAAATCCGTTCACCGGTCAGGCTGCGTGAATGGCGATCCTGTCATACCCCCCTTGCCCGGTGGCAGACCCTATTTAATTTAACAAGTTTTTTATCCCATGATATACTGTTGACCAGGGTTTTCAAGCTGGCCGGTCTTTACGACAATGGAGTGCGAAACAGTCTGCAGGTACAGGTGGAGGAAAAAAGCTTTTTCTTTCCAGACCTGCCGGAAGGTTTTGACGGATTCCGTGTTTTACTGCTCACAGACCTCCATCTTGACGGTTTGGACGGTCTGACGGAGGAACTGGGCAGACAGATCGGGAAGCTGGAGGCGGATCTTTGCCTCATCGGTGGTGATATCCGTATGAAGACATATGGCCCCGTGGCCCCATGTCTGAGACAGCTGCGTTCTCTCCTCTCCCATATAGAGACCCGTCATGGCATCCTTGGCGTTCTCGGCAACCACGACTGTATTGAAATGACACCTGATTTCGAAGACGTCGGCCTGATCATGCTGATCAACGATTCTTGGGAAATCAGTGAAAACAGCTCTCGTATATGGATCGCAGGCGTGGATGACCCGCACTACTATAAAACCCATGATGCCCAAATGGCCTATAGAGATGTCCCTGAGAGTGGGTTCAGCATATTTCTGGCCCATTCACCAGAGGCATATAAAGAGGCTGCAGATTGTCAGGCACGCCTCTACCTCTGCGGTCATACCCATGGCGGCCAGATCTGCCTTCCGGGCCGGGGTGCGCTGCTCACCAACAGCCGTGCGCCCAGATTTACCGCTGCCGGCCGCTGGCAGCACCAGGGCATGGCTGGGTATACAAGCCGGGGCGCAGGTCCATCCGGGATTCCCCTGCGTTTTAATTGCCCCGGAGAAATCAGTCTCCTGACTCTTCGTAAAGGAACAATACAACACAGTGATAAATTGTAGTATAATTCAGCAGGGTTTGAACTCAGCTGCTTTCTTCATTTTGTTTCCCAAGCCCTCATTCAATACTGGAAAAACGATACGATAAAGAGTGCCTATGATGAAAAGCTATATCCGATTTGTTCCCAATACATTGTCAACCGGCCGGATATTTCTTGCCTGTATCTTCCCTTTTACTCCGGAAAGCGTGTGGCTCTGGCTTGTTCTCGGCAGTGGCTTCAGCGACTTCCTTGATGGCTGGGTGGCGAGACGGTGGCAGGTGCAAAGCTGGCAGGGCGGCCTGCTTGACGCGGTTGCCGACAAGCTGTTTGTTCTCTGTGCGCTGATCACCTTTGTTTCTGCGGGAAAGTTCTCTGGCTGGTGGATCCCTGCCCTGCTGGCCCGTGACCTGCTCGTAGCCTCTACAGCCGTCTATGCCCTGTCGATACGATCGTGGGAGTCATTTAAGAGAATGGAAGCCAGGTGGTCCGGGAAGGTGGCAACATTTGGACAGTTTTTCCTCTTTCTTGTTGTCCTGCTGTTTCCCGACGGGATTTGGTTTGCCCTCTGTTGTGTGGCCTTGTTGAGTGGCCTTGCTGCCTGTGATTATGGACGCCTGTTTCTGCTGGAGCTGCGCCTTCGGGCAGAGGAAAAAGCGTCAGCCTCGTAGCTTGCTGAATTTGTGACGAAAAGCTTTTGTTTCAAGGTAAAAATCCTGGTCTTCCAAGCAAGTCCGATATCTGCCGGATAATCCGTTCCTTAAATGTCCCTCTTCATTTTCTTTGTGTGCCCGAAGAAAACGAAGCAAAAGAAAGGGCACCCGTGTCCCTGGGTCCTTCGGACGTCCTTGCGCTCCTCGAAGCTGCCGGGAGTTTAAAAACTCGCTTCGCTCAAACAGTTCAAACTCCCGGCATCTTCTGTGGTGCTCAGCCAGGGCCAATGGGAGGAAGTGAAATAGCCTAGACCGAACCCCCTAGGTCCGAATCTTTACCTCCCCGGTAGCCTTTGAAGTCTTGTTTCAAGGTGAATTCCCTGAGTTCGCCAATGCTCTGATTGTCTCCTCCCTCATCTTGAACTTCTGCACTTTGCCGGTAACGGTCATGGGAAATTCACTGACGAATTTGATATAGCGCGGTATCTTGAAATGGGCCAGGCTGGTTTTACAAAAATCCCGAATCTCCTTCTCTGAGCAGTGTTCATCCGGATGCAGCTTGATCCAGGCTGCGATTTCCTCACCCCAGTAGTCATCCGGTATGCCAAAAACTGCAGCCTCTGCCACCTGTGGATGGCTGAACAGGCACTCCTCAATCTCCCGGGGATAAATATTTTCTCCCCCCCGGATAATCATGTTCTTCAGCCTACCGGTTATCTGGACATAGCCGTTTTCGTCCATGGAGCCCAGATCGCCGGAATGGAGCCAGCCATCACTGTCAATGGTTTTGGCAGTGGCCTCCTTATTGCGGTAATAGCCCTGCATGATGTGGTAACCACGAAAACAGATTTCACCTACCCGACCAACCTCTACCACCATTCCCTCGGTCACATCGACAATTTTCACCTCCTGGTGGGGGAGGTTGCGGCCCACTGTGGCAATGCGGTGTTCAAAACTGTCATCCCGGCTGGTGAGATGAGTCAGTGGGGATGCCTCGGTTTCACCGTAACCGATAAGGATTTCAGCGCAGTGCATTTCCTGCATGACCCGTTTCATCAGCAGCGGCGGACAGGGGGCGCCGGCCATGATACCAGTACGCAGACTGCTGGTATCAAAGTGGGTAAATTCAGGGTGGTCAAGCATAGCAATGAACATGGTGGGTACACCATGTACACCAGTGCACTGCTCTTTTTCAATAGCCTGTAAAACCAACAAAGGGTCAAAATGATCACAGGGGATGACCAGGCAGGCACCGCAGGAGAAACAGAGGAGGTTGGCCAGCACCGTGCCGAAGCAGTGATAAAAAGGGACCGATACGCAGAGGCGATCCTTGTGGCTGAAATGCATGGCCTGGGCGGAAAAGTAGGCGTTGTTGAGAATATTGTGATGGGTGAGCACCACTGCCTTTGGTGCTCCGGTGGTGCCGGAGGTGAACTGGATGTTTGCCGGTGCGTAAGGGTCAATTTCGGCTGTCAGTGACTCAAGCGTCTGCTGTTTAACACTATCGGCCCTGTCCAGAA
>CAYPEU010000073.1:0-14114 GCA_964409855.1 uncultured Desulfocapsa sp. | reverse complement strand
AGGGAAAAAACGGGGCTCCTTCCAGTCCTGTCTCTTCTGCAAAACCACACATCAGATTCATATTCTGCACGGCCTGGCCGGCAGCACCTTTGACGATATTGTCGATGGCTGTGACAACGATGATCCGGTTGGTGCGTCTGTCAATGGCAAAACCAATATCGCAGAAGTTTGATCCTCTGACATGCTGCGTTGCTGGAAAGCTGCCCTCGGGAAGCACACGGACAAAGGCATCATCCTGGTAGCTCTCCTTGTACAATTCTTGTATCTTTTCGCTGGAGGTCCCGGAGCTAAGCTTTGCATAACTGGTGCTGAGGATACCTCTGGAGAGAGGGAGGAGGTGCGGCGTAAAGGAGATAGTGATCTGTTTCCCATCCACAGCGCTCAGTTCCTGTTCGATCTCCGGCAGGTGCCTGTGAACTCCGCCAACCTTATAGGGTTTGAACCCATCATGGACCTCACAGAAGAGTGTAGCAACGCTGGCCGCCCGACCAGCTCCTGTGGTACCGGATTTTGAATCCACCACAATGGTACTGGGGTCAATAATATTTTTCTCCATAAGAGGGGCAAGTCCCAGGACGACGGAGGTGGGGTAACAGCCTGGATTGGCAACCAGGCGGGCAGCCTGTATTTCGCTGCGATAGCGTTCAGGCAGACCGTAAACCGCTTCCTTGATAAATTGCGGTGAGGAGTGTTCCTGGTACCACTCTTCATAGACAGCTACGTCACGCAGTCGGAAATCGGCAGAGAGGTCAACCACCTTTTTCCCCTCCTGCAGGAGTTGGGGAACAAGGTCCATGGCAGTCTTGTGCGGGACTGCGGCGAAAAAGAGGTCTGCCTGTTCACAGAGTTCGTCCACAGAGAGGTTTTCGCAGATGAGATCTGTTTTCCCTCGAAGATTGGGGAATACCTCGGAAAGCGGTTTTCCTGCGTACTGGCGAGAGGTGGCAGCCGTTAACTGGACCTGAGGGTGGTTGCAGAGAATGCGGGCAAGTTCTACTCCGGTATAGCCGGAGGCTCCAATGATGGCAACACGTAACATATCTATTCCTTAAAGAAACGGCTTCAGGGGATTGAGTTAATGCCTAAGGGGATAAAACAAAAAAAAGAGGGAATAACAGATATCTGTTATTCCCTCCGTAATACCGTTTATATCGGGCTGTGCCAGGCAGCACAATTTTCCCGGGGTTGACCGGGAAAAAAGAGGGACAGCCGTTGATGAATTATCGTTTAGAGAACTGGAATTTGGCGCGAGCGCCTTTCTGTCCATATTTTTTCCGTTCTTTCATACGTGGATCACGGGTGAGCAGGCCTGATTTTTTCAGGGCAAGTCGATTGTCCTGGTTGACACCAAGGAGGGCTCGTGAAATACCATGGGTCAGAGCATCTACCTGGGCAGATTTTCCGCCACCAGCCAAGGTGGCCATGACATCATAATCCTCAAAGGTCTCGGTAACCTTGAATGGCTTGTCAAGTTTGTGGGTCTTAAAGGTCCCACCAAAGTACTCTTCGGGGGACATCTTGTTGACAACAACTTTTCCACTGCCGGGAGTGAGCCAAACTCTTGCAACAGCAGTTTTTCTCTTGCCGGTGGCATAAAAACGATCTTGGGCCATGATTGTATATCTCCGTTGTTATATGTCTAACTCGGCAGGCATCTGAGCTGCGTGAGGATGGTCGTTGCCAGCGTAAAGCTTGAGTTTCTTCAACTGCTGACGACCGATTTTGTTTTTTGGCAGCATCCCTTTTACTGCTTTCATAAGCATGTCAGTGGGATGTTTTTTCACCAACTCTTTTGCTGAGATCTCTTTGATTCCGCCAATGTAGCCTGTGTGATGATAGTATTTCTTGTCATCCCATTTTTTACCGGTGAGACGAATCTTGTCGGCATTGGTGACAACCACGAAATCTCCATTGTCAATAAAGGCGGAGAAGCTTGGCTTGTGCTTACCGCGCAGGCGATCAGCTATCTCTACTGCCAGGCGGCCAAGAACCTTGCCTTCGGCATTGACATGGTGCCATTGTCTTTCGATCTCATTGATCGGAGTCAGATAGGTTTTCATTGTCGTCCTCAACATCGATGGTGCAAATAGTAATAAAAAAAAGGTTCGACAAGTCGAACCTTTTGATCTCTTAAGTGGAGCGGGAAACGAGATTCGAACTCGCGACTTCAACCTTGGCAAGGTTACACTCTACCACTGAGTTATTCCCGCTCATGTGTTCCTGAAAACGGCGCCCAACATACCCACGGGCGATGGTTCTTGTCAACAGAAAAAAAACTAATTTACCAGATATTTTTAAAAGAGTCCAGTGTGAAATGAAAAAAGAGATGGTCTTGGAGGGGCGAGGTGTGCTATAACCTCATCATAGTTCATAATTTTACCTATTTTAGATCATGTCGAGGATGCTCATGGCAAAGGAAAAAGAGAGACTGGGGGCGGTAGAGCGTAAGACCAAGGAAACGGACATCAACTTGAGTCTTGGTGTTGACGGGAAAGGTGCGATCGCTCTCGACTGTGGAGTGCCCTTTCTTGATCATATGTTAACCCTTTTTGCTGTCCACGGTTTTTTTGATTTACGTGTCAAGGCCAGTGGAGACACCGAGGTTGATGATCATCATACGGTGGAAGATATTGGAATCTGTCTTGGCCAGGCCTTTGCTCAGGCCCTTGGCGACAAGGGCGGTATTGCCCGTTACGGACTTTCCTATCTGCCAATGGATGAGACCCTGGTGCGAGTGGTGGTGGATATCTCTAATCGTCCCTATCTCCATTATGATGCCCCCGTTCCCGACCAGAAACTCGGCACCTTTGATACTGCCCTCGCCCTTGAATTTATGCGCGCCTTTGCCCAGCATGCTGGGATCACTCTGCATGTGGATATGATCCACGGAAGCAACAGTCATCATATCATTGAGGCCGTGTTTAAAGGACTTGGCCGGGCCATGCATCAGGCTACCGAGAAAGTTGCCGGTCTTGCTGGAAGTTTGTCCTCCAAAGGTGTACTGTAAAGAAAGAGAATCAAGACTTTTTGTCAAAGTCTTAAAAACTCAAACGCTGCAACACAGAAGCAGATAGAGGGTTTTTCTGACGCCATTAACCATTTGAATGACCCTGAAAATGGTCTAACAATAACAAAATGAAATGAGGTTTCCTGTGAGACGGTTGCTTATTTTGGCGTGTTTTTGTCTTCTTGGCTCGTTTGTCATTGGATTGAACGGTTGTGCCTTCCGAGATGAAAGCGGTGATGTGCAAGAGGCCAAGCCTCTGCCCGAGTTAAGTTGTATCGCGGTCCTCCCCACAGCCGTACCAGTGGCAAGCGGTGAGGCCATGCTCAATGCTGATGACAAGATGCTGTTGGAGGGGGCCACCTATCTCGATTCAGTTCTGGCCGACCTGTTGCAAGGGAGGACACAGTTCAATTTGCTTAACGAAAACCAGATGGACGGAATTCTCAAAGATCCCTGGGGAGGTAGAATAGAACAGCTACGTGCCATTGGTCAGGTAACTGGTTGTGGAGGGGTGCTGGAGACAACACTCAGTCGCTATCGACAACGAGTGGGCAGTGAGCTCTCAGCAGAAACTCCAGCTGCAGTCTCGTTTTCCATGAATCTGGTGGGAGTGGAGAAAGGAGTCGTACTCTGGTCCACCTCTTTTAATGAGGCCCAAGAAGCCTTATTCGACAACATCTTCACCTATAAAAAGTCGAAGAGCCGTGGGTTTAAATGGATCACCGTCCAGGACCTTACCCAAAGAGGGGTGCAGAGCCGTCTGGACGAGTTGCCTTACTATCAAAAACAAGAATAAACGCCTGGGCCCATAGCAGGAGCAGATTTAACCGGGCAACGGTTTTTGTCTCCAGCAGTGTGTTGCGTATGCCCCGTCTTCTGCAATGAATGCAGAAGACGGGTTTTTTTGTTTCTCCTCCCCCTCTCCTTTTTCCTTGAAAGAGAAACCGGTTTGCTGGTACACATGACCGCTTCTCGATGCTCTTGCGTAAGGCATGTGCCGGAATGAATTTTGCTGGATAGACCAAGAAATCATCCTCCTGAAAAAGAGAACGGAAATGTTATCGTCCCAGGTAAACAGACGTATCGGGCAGGCCATGCATGATTACTCCATGCTCAGTGAAGGCGATCAGGTCCTGGTCGCCGTTTCCGGTGGTGTGGACAGTCTGGTACTTGCCTGGCTGCTGAAACAGTGGCAAAGAAAGGCTCCAATTCAGTATGGACTGCAGCTGGTCCACATTGATATGGGGATCTGGAATGAAGAGATGGCGGTTCCAGATCCGATACTGGGGGTGGAAGAGCAGGTTCGGAAGACAGGACTTCCGCTGCATGTGGAAAAGAGCCTGCCTCTAGTGAAGGCAGAGAGAACCTGTTTTAGTTGTTCAAAATTGCGCCGCAAGCAGCTTTTTGATCTTGCCAGCCGCTTTAAATGTAATAAGATTGCCTTTGGCCACCATAAGGATGACCTTTTGGAGACCCTTTTTTTTGAATATGTTCTATAGCGGCAACATTTCCACCATGGTACCGAGGCAGGAACTCTTTGACGGCAGATTGACTCTGATACGGCCCCTTGCCTATATCGAGAAGGAGGAGGTGGAAGAATTGGCCCGTGCTGTCGGATTGATTGCTGTGCCCAACTTCTGTCCCCTGGCAGGAGATACCAGAAGGGAAGAGGCGCAGAAAATGCTGAAGGACTTATATAAGAAGATTCCCGGTGCTAAAGCCTCACTTTTTGCGGCCATGGGGAATGTGCGTAAGGGGTACATGCTGTGAAAACCGCTCTCGAATGTCTGCCCTGCTACCTCCGTCAGACCTTACAGGTGGCAAGGATAAGCACAACGGATCAGAAGCTGCAGCTTGAAGCCCTGCGCCGGGTTGCGGAACTGACAAATGGTATGGATATGGAACGCACTCCTCCGGAGAATTCTGTTTCCGTGTATCAGGCCATTGCCGAGATCACTAAGTGTGCGGATCCATACCTGGCCATAAAGAGAGAGTCCAATGAACAGGCTCTGGCTCTGTTGCCTGATATCAGGAGGGAAGTGGAGCGGAGTGATGATCCTCTGGCGCTGGTCCTGCGTCTGGCCATTGGCGGCAATATCATTGACTACGGGGCCATGCACAGTTTTGACATTGATGCGGCCATGAAACGCTGTCTCAACGCCCCCTTTGCCCTTGATGACAGCCTGGAATTGATCCAGCGGGTGAGGAGTCTGGGTAAGGGGGCAAAGGTGCTCTACCTGGCTGATAATTCGGGAGAGATCGTCTATGATACTCTGGTGGTGGAGGCCTTGGCGGCTCAGGGTTGCGAGGTAACCGTAGTCGTGAAGAGCGGCCCCATCATCAATGATGCCCTGCTTGCAGACGCCCATGCCTGCGGTCTGGAGGAGACTGCACGCATTATGGAAAACGGAACAGCGTGTCCTGGCACTCCGCTGGAGAGTTGTAGCCCTGAACTTCAGCAGGCCTTTCATGAGGCGGAGTTGATCATTTCCAAGGGGCAGGGGAACTTTGAAACCCTCTCCGAGGTAGAGGCTGAAATCTATTTTCTCCTCACCGTTAAATGTTCGGTGGTTGGAGCTCATCTCGCAGATATTTCCGGCAAGTTGGCGGAGGATTTGCCCGGAAGCGGTGAGCTGGTACTGTTTCACTATAGAGGGGGTTCTTCTCAAGGGGAAGGAAAGAGCTGATGCGGATACGTATACAAAAAATATTGCAGCAAAAGGACGAGGAGGGCAGCAGGGTGAAAGTTCAGGGGTGGATACGGACCCGGCGAGATACCGGCTCCTTTTCCTTTCTGGAAGTGAACGACGGCTCCTGCCTTGCCAATCTTCAGGTCATAGCCAACCCGGAGCTGGCCAATTACCAGCAGGAGGTCAGCAGACTGACAGCCGGCTGCGGTGTGGAAGTAGAAGGAACACTGCAAAAGTCTCCGGCCAAAGGGCAGGATGTTGAACTTGTGGCAGAGGAGGTGCAGGTCCTGGGCTGGGCCGATCCCGAGACCTACCCGCTGCAGAAAAAGAGGCACTCCTTTGAATTCCTGCGTTCCATGAGCCATCTGCGGCCTCGGACCAATGCCCTGGGGGCCGTAACCCGGGTGAGATCCCATCTCTCCTTTGGAGTGCACAGGTTTTTCCAGGAACGTGACTTTGTCCAGATCCACACCCCCATCATCACCACCAGTGACTGCGAGGGGGCAGGAGAGATGTTCCAGGTAAGTGCCATTGGGGAAAAAACTCCATTTTTCGGAAGACAGGCAGGGCTTACAGTGAGCGGTCAACTCCAGGCCGAGGTCTATGCCCAGGCCCTGGGCCAGGTCTATACCTTTGGCCCCACCTTTCGCGCCGAAAATTCCCACACCAGCCGTCATCTGGCTGAGTTCTGGATGATTGAGCCGGAGATGGCCTTCTGTGATCTTGCCTGCGACATGGAGCTGGCAACGGATATGCTTAAGTATCTTCTCCATGATGTCCTGACTGCCTGCAGCGACGATCTTGCCCTCTTTGATAAATTTATCGAAAAGGGGCTGCTCAAAAAACTGCAGGGAGTCATAGATAATGATTTTGTTCACATCCCCTATACCAACGCAGTGGAGGAGTTGAGTGCAGTGTCCGGGAAATTCGAGTATCCTGTGCAATGGGGAATCGATCTCCAGTCCGAGCATGAACGCTATCTGACCGAGGAAATTTATAAGTCTCCTGTGATCGTCACCGATTATCCGGCATCCATTAAGCCTTTTTATATGCGCCTCAGCGATGATGAAAGAACTGTGGCTGCCATGGACATCCTGGTGCCCGGAATCGGGGAGATCGTGGGGGGATCTCAGCGCGAGGAACGCTATGATGTCCTTGTCCAGCGAATGGTCGAGGCAGGAATTGAACCGGATGAGTATGAGTGGTACCTGGACCTCAGGCGCTATGGGAGCGTCCCCCATGCTGGATTTGGCCTGGGCTTTGAACGACTGGTGCAATTTGTCACTGGGATGGCTAATATCCGGGAGGTTATTTCCTTTCCCCGAACTCCAGGTTATGCGCCATGTTAATTGTGACTGTTCTCTGGAGAGGGAGAGTAGAGAGTGAGTAAGGGGCCCGGCGTACAAAAGATGTTTGATGGTATTGCCCCCAGTTATGACCGGATGAATCGGGTCATGACCATGGGCCAGGATCAGGGCTGGCGCCGCTTTGTGGTGGACAAGGCTGGCAACCCGGGGCAGGGATTGGTCCTGGATCTTGCAACTGGTACCGGCGATATTGCCGCTCTCATGGGACGTTCCTATCCAGGGGCTAATGTCATTGGTGCTGATTTTTCTCTCAATATGTTGCAGGAGGCCCAAAAACGGTTTCAGGGGCAGCAAATAGCCTGGCAGGCATCCGATGCCAATCATCTTCCCTATAACGATAACAGTTTTGAATCAGTGACCTTTGGCTATCTCCTGAGAAATGTGGATGACAGCCTGCAGGTGCTGAAAGAGGTCTGCCGGGTACTGAAACCAGGCGGCAGAGTGGTCTGTCTTGATACCACACCGCCGGAGAAGAATATCTTGTACCCCTTTATCCGTCTTTACTTTCGCTTTGGTATCCCGTTTCTTGGTCGTCTGATTGCCAGTGACGAGGCAGCCTATGCCTATCTTACCGGGTCGACCATGGATTTTCATAGTGCCGAGGATCTTGCCCGGATTTTTACGGAAGCAGGTTTTGTCGAGGTTGATTACAAGAAGTTTATGATGGGGACCATAGCCGTTCACTGGGGACGGAAAAAATGATGACACTGTTGACACTGAATAGAGGATTGTAATAAACAAATGGTTCAATCTGCAAGATTGAACCGGCAACAAGAACTGCAGAAGTGGCACATTCGACATTCTGCTCTTTACCCAACACAACATGAAGTTACAGAAAACTATGCTGATCAAACCGGTTACAACAGAGAGCCCCGAGGGTAAAAAATGTCTGCACACTCTTCTTCACCGTTTTCAGCTTGCTGAAAACAGCTGTCGCGACCTGGTGGCCGATATTATTGACCAGGTGAAGTCCCGAGGAGATGATGCTGTTCTCGAGTACATTAGAAAGTTTGATGCCCCGGATCTTACCCTGGAAGGATTGCAGGTCTCGACTGCTGAGTTGAAAGAGGCCTATCAGCTGGTGGATGATGATTTTCTCGAGACCTTGGCCAAGGCCATTGAGCGGATTCAGATTTTTCACGAACGGGAGATGGAAGACTCGTGGATGCAGACCAGGGAAAACGGTACCATAGTCGGTCGTATGGTCCGCCCTGTGGATGCCGCTGGTCTCTATGTTCCAGGGGGACAGGGCGGATCTACCCCGCTGGTCTCTTCTGTGCTGATGAATGGAATTCCGGCAGGGATCGCAGGTGTCAGTCAACGGGTAATGCTCACTCCGCCGAACAAGGAAGGCAAGGTCAGCCCCCACCTTCTGGTAGCGGCCCAGGAAATCGGCATTGTTGATATATTTAAGGCCGGATCAGCCTGGGGCATTGCCGCACTCGCCCATGGCACCAAAACCATTCCTGGCGTGGATGTGATTGTGGGGCCGGGAAACCAGTTTGTCACTGAGGCCAAGGCCCAGGTGTCAGGTCTTGTCCGCATTGATATGATAGCAGGACCCTCGGAAGTTCTGGTCGTGGCCGATAAGAGCGCAACAGCAGCCCATGTGGCTTCTGATATGCTGGCCCAGGCAGAACATGATCCTATGGCCCTGGCCGTGCTGCTGACCACCGAGGAACAGCTGGCAGAAGAGGTGCTGATTGAACTGGAGCGTCAACTGGCCCAACTTTCACGGACTGAGATCGCTAAACAATCACTGCAGGAGCGAGGGGTGATCCTCATTGCCGGAGATCTTGAGGAGGCCATTGGGATTGCCAATGACATCGCCATAGAGCATCTGGAGCTGATGGTGCAGGACCCCTGGGCCTGGCTGCCTCAGCTCCGCCATGCCGGAGCTATCTTCCTGGGTCATTACACCCCGGAGGCAGCAGGTGATTACCTGGCTGGTCCCAACCATGTCCTGCCCACCATGGGTACGGCTCGTTTCTCTTCAGCACTGGGGGTAGAGACTTTTTTGAAGAAGAGTTCAATCATCAGTTATTCGGCCCAGGCCCTGAAGGAAGATGGAGATCATATCCGTCTCCTGGCCAATCTCGAAGGGTTGACTGCCCACGCAGCCTCAGTCACTGAGCGCCTCAAAGACAGGTGAAAGAGAAGTTGAAAAAGGATTTTTATTTTGTACGAGGAGTGCGCTCCGGCTGTGAGGTCCTGGGGCTTCCGCCACTTGAGGCTGAAGCCGAGGAGCGGCTTCTTATCTACTTTCAGGAACTGAAACACTGGAGCCGAAAAATCAACCTCATTGCCAAGAGGGCCTCGAACCAGGAGATCCTGGAAAAACACTTCCTTGATTCCCTCACCCTCCTGCCCCTGCTTGGGGGTGATAGGCCCCATCTGCTGGATATCGGCAGCGGCGCCGGGTTTCCCGGTCTTGTCTGCAAGGCTGTCTATCCCACTCTCCAACTCACCCTGGTGGAGCCCCGCCTCAAGCGTGTCTCCTTTCTGCGTCATGTGGCCAGGAGGCTGGAGCTTGCTGACCTTTCTGTCCTGGCCTGTCGAGTGGAAGATGAGGAAATGCTGCCTTCTGATACTGGTTTTACCCACATCACCAGCCGTGCTGTCACTGAAATTAAAGCGTTTCTGGAGATGAGCAGCCGTTTTGCAAGGCCAGGGATGCAGATAATCTGCATGAAAGGACCAAAGTGGGAAGAGGAGCTGGCCGCCTGGAAAGACAGCCCATCCTCTGCCCGATTTACACTCCACTCCCGCACTGAATATGTCCTCCCTTTTTCCCGGGGAATCCGTAATCTGGTGGTCTTTGAGCCTGTTTAACCAGAGTTTTTCCATACCAATGGAGCTCGCAACTCCTGTTCAATGACAAAAGAAAAGACCATCTCTGCAGGGAGAAGAGACTGGCAGAGATTTTACGCTGGTCAAATGTCAATGGATTTGCTAGAAATAACCGTTCAAGAGAGCAATATCCTCCCCCCTGTAAATAAGAGAGTGTGATAAACTTGTATACTGAAAATAAGGTGATAAACATGAAGAAAATAGCAGTCTTGGCCGGTGATGGTATAGGCCCCGAGGTGATGGCCGAGGCCATCAAGGTCCTTGATGTGGCCCAGAAGAAGTTTGACTTTGCGCTCAGCTATGAGCATGCCGATGTGGGCGGAATTGCCATTGACAACCACGGTGAGGCCCTGCCTGCCTCCACCCTGTCTCTGTGTGAAAAGAGTGATGCCATCCTCTTTGGTTCCGTGGGCGGGCCCAAATGGGAGGGGTTGCCGCCCGAGCAGCAGCCGGAGCGGGCAGCACTCCTTCCCCTGCGTAAACATTTTGATCTCTTTTGTAACCTACGTCCGGCCAAGGTCTTCAAGTCACTGACCGCAGCCTGCCCTTTACGCCCTGATATCATTGGTGAAGGATTTGATATCCTCTGTGTGCGTGAGCTCACCTCCGGCATCTATTTCGGAACCCCCAAAGGCAGGGAAGGAGAGGGCGCAGAAGAACGTGCCTTTGACACCATGGCCTATAAGCGTTCCGAGATCGAGCGCATTGCCCGCATGGCCTTTGATGCAGCCAGGCTGCGCGGGAAAAAAGTGACCTCCATTGATAAGGCCAATGTGCTCACCACCATGGTCCTCTGGCGTGAGGTGGTTATTGAAGTGGCAAAGGACTACCCGGATGTGGAGCTGGCCCATCTCTATGTGGATAATGCCACCATGCAGCTGGTTCGTGATCCCCACCAGTTTGATGTCATGCTCTGCGGCAACATGTTTGGAGATATCATCTCCGACGAATCCGCCATGCTCACCGGGTCCATGGGCCTTCTGGCCTCTGCCAGTCTCAATAAAGACAAGTTTGGCCTCTATGAGCCTGCAGGCGGTTCTGCCCCGGATATTGCAGGCAAAGGCATTGCCAATCCCATTGCCGAGATTCTCTCTGCCGCCATGATGCTGCGCTACAGCTTCGGCCTTGACGAGGCAGCAGATGCCATTGACCGGGCCGTGGAGTCCACTCTGGATAAAGGCATCTACACCGCAGATATTGCCACTGGTTCCACAGAGGCCGTTGGGACTGCAGCCATGGGCGATGCCATTGTTGCTGCCCTGTAATGAGGAATATGGTGAGGACTGACTCGGAATATATGGTGGTGGCCAATGAGGCCTCCACTGACTTGGGGCGGAAGATTGCCGGCGAACTGGGCCTGGAATTCTCCGAGATGACCCGCAAACGTTTTGCCGACGGCGAGACTTATCATGCCTTTCCCGAGGACATCGCCGGAAAGGTGTTGATCATAGTGGCATCCACCCACAATGAGAGTTCTCACCAGGAACTGATGGATATCATCCAGGGAGGCCGCTATTTCAATGCTGCCTCCGTGAATGTGGTAATCCCCTACCTTGGCTATTCCACCATGGAGCGGGCCAAAAGGGGATCCTTTGAGATACCAAAAGGGGTCACCAGGACCCGTCAGATTTTTCGGGCCCGTCCCGACTTTGTCGCCTTTGTCGATCTTCATTCCGAGGCCGTACTCCATGCCCATGGAGGGGATGTTTCCACCAAACATATCTGGACAGGGGAAGTGGTGATGGAGCATCTCCGGCAGATGGATCTTGGGGAGTATGTCCTGGTCTCACCTGATTACGGTTTTTCCAAGCAGGTGGCCAAGCTGGCCGGTATCCTCGGTTGCCCGCATACTGCAGCTGATAAAGATCGCTACGACACGGACAAGACCATTGTTGGCCAGATTTCCAGCGTGGTCAGAGGCAAAACAGCAGTGATCTGTGATGACATGATCCGTACCGGCGGTTCCATTATCCAGACTGCAGAACGGTGTCAGGAGGCTGGAGCGACTCAGATTGCCGTCCTTGCTACTCACCTGGTCATGGCAGGAGAGGCCCGCCAGCGCTTTCTTGACAACAACATCAGCAAGGTTATCGGTTCCGATACCTATCCAGGACGGTTCAGTGATGACCTCCTTGAGGTCTATTCGGTGGCATCCCTGCTGGCTGGAGTGTTAAAGAATTATCTGAAGATGGAATAAGGGACGCGGATTTAACTTTGCAGCGAACAAAAAAGGGGAGTGACCTGTAACAGGCCACTCCCCTTTTTTGTTCGCTGCTGGAGGGCAAATTGCAGGTGGAAACTTTACAGAATGGCGGCCTGTCAGACCTGCTGCAGAATACCGTCTTTGAGGGTGGAGGAAGAGTCCATCTGCCCGGCCAGGTCGGTATTGTGGGTGACCATGATGGCGGCCAGGGAGAGCTCTTTGCACAGGGAGTGAATGAGCTCAAAGACCAGGTTGCCGGAACGGCTGTCCAGGTTGCCCGTGGGCTCATCGGCCAGGAGCAGGGCCGGTTCCATGATAAGGGCCCTGGCCAGGGCCGTTCGTTGCTGTTCTCCGCCCGAAAGTTCGTTTACCCGGTGACCCGTTCTGTGATCCATTTCCACCTGTTTCAGCAGTCGACGAGCCGGTTCTTCCAGTTCCTCCTTTTTCCTGCCTGCAATCATGCCTGGCAGCATGACATTTTCAAGAGCGCTAAATTCTGGCAAGAGGTGGTGGAATTGAAAGATGAAGCCCACAGAGCGGTTGCGAAAGCGGGAGAGCTCCTGGTCAGATTTTGTGCTCAACCCCTTTCCCTCAAAAAAGAGTTCACCGCTGTCCGGGCTGTCCAGGGTCCCCAGGATCTGGAGCAGGGTGGTCTTCCCAGATCCTGATGCCCCGACAATGGCCATCATCTCCCCTTTGTTGATAGCAAGATTGACCCCTTTCAGGATATGGATCTCTTCGGCACCGCTGTGGTAACTCTTGCACAGGTTTTCGGCCCTGAAGAGTGGAGTCGTGCTCATGGTCATGAAAGCACCTCTGCGGGTTTGACCTTGGACGCCTTCCATGATGGATAGATGGTGGCGGAAAGGCTGATGACAATGGCAGAGATTGCAATAATGGTCACATCCATGGGCAGCACCTTGATGGGCAGGGTGTTCATGGGGTAGACGTTGGAGGGGAGTTCGATGAACTGGTAGCGGGAAAGAAGTTCACACAGTCCAAGCCCTCCGCCGACACCGAGAAAGGTGCCCAGTAAACCAATGACCAGTCCCTGGTAAAAGAAGATCTTCATGATGGATCCGGAGGTGGTCCCCATGGATTTGAGGATGGCAATATCCTGCTCCTTTTCCATGACCACCATGATCAGCGCTGAGATGATATTCAGGGCTGCCACCAGGATGATGAGGGCAACACAGATAAACATTCCGATTTTTTCCAGCTTGAAGGCGGCAAAGAGGTTGCGGTTCATGGACATCCAGTCCTTGGCCACAAAGGGACTGCCGAGAAGAGCGACAATGCGCTGGCCCACCTTATCTGCCCGGTTCAGTTCTTTTTCCCGCACCGTTACCTCTATACCGTGGACCACATCACCGCTTTCCAGGAAATTCTGCACATCAGGGATACCCATGTAGGCAATGGAGGAATCATACTCGTACATGCCTGATTCAAAAATACCGGATACCCGGCAGGTTTTGATCTTGGGGATGACCCCCATGGGGGTGAGCGGACCGGAGGGTGAGATAAGCCTTACCTTGTCTCCTGGAGACACACGGAGATCTTTGGCCATGGCAATGCCCAGGATGATATTGGGGAGACTGGTATCTTTTTCCTGAACCAGGTCGCTTATCGACCCCTCCACCATCTGTTCAGGCAGGGCAATTACCCCTGTGGCCGTGGCGGGATCAATTCCGCGAAGCACGATTCCAGTCCCGCCCCGGGGGCCGCTGAGCAGGGTCTGGGCATAGAGATAGGGGGTGGCGCCGGTGACATCGTCCACGGTGATGATTCGATCACGCACCAAGGTGTATTCGGGGATAATTCCACCCAACCGTTGGACAATGATATGGGAGTTGATGCCTAGGATTTGGTCTCGCAGGCCGCTGGTGAAACCCGAATAGACGGAGAGGACCACGATCAGGGCCATGACCCCCACAGTGATTCCGGCAACAGAGATGAGAGAGATGAGGGAAATAAACTTCTGCTTATGTCGGGCCCGC